>JAMIGJ010000104.1:0-4498 GCA_035905775.1 Candidatus Altimarinota bacterium | reverse complement strand
CGCGACATATTGAGCGTCACCACTCCGATACTTCAGGTCATTTCTGCACTTCCAAAAAGTCCATTTCCCCGTTTTTCGAGCTGTTTGAGATCAAGCTGGAGACGACAACACATAGAACGAACGGCTCCTGGAGTATATGCGTCAGGATTTTGAACCGTTTCATAACTTCCATCTTCTTTTTTGATACGTTTATACTGGCTTCCTATAAAATTTTGAAAATATGGGAGTCAATATTTTGCAGTCATTTCAAAAAGATCTCCTACGAGTGGATCCTCCCACGGAAAATCTGGAGTAATGTTATAGGTTGGAATCGGAAAAGTAAATACTCGGCCTTTGCTATCTCCCGCAATATACACATCAATCAGCGTTTTATTAATGACGCGCATATATTTTTCTAGTTCCCCAAATTTTTTATGATAATAGCCTTTTTCATATCCTCCTAAAAGCAGAGATTTTTCTTTCAAATCTTCAGGACAGGTCCAATCCAGCGTAATATTAGTAAACGGAGTTTGTGTTCCCCAACGGCTTGGAACGTTGAGTCAAAAAATAAAATTTTGCATTTGTTGGTACACGTATTTGTAAGTTTTATCTGCAACATATTTTTTCCGAGCTTCTGGAGAATCAAAGTGCGCTCCAATTTGATCCAATTCCGCTTCTAATTCTTGTTCATATTTATGTACAAAAGGAGCAAGATAGGTATCAAAACTCGAAAAAGCTTGCGCTCATGCCCACTCATTTTGGAGTGTTCCCAGAAAATTTATCATTTGATTCACTGCAGCCTGAAGATTTTTTGCAGGCGCAGAATCGATACGATTATCGCTTCCGTTAAATCCTTCTTCAAGGAGTTGCCGAAGACTCCATCCTGCACAATACCCACAAAACATATCAAGATCATGAATATGCACATCTCCATTTCGATGCAAATTCCCTACAGCTGCAGGATATACATAGGAAAGCCAGTAATTTGCCGTCACTTTTCCAGAAATATTGAGAATCATTCCTCCAAGAGAATATCCAGAATTTGCATTTGCATTGACTCTCCAATCTGATTTTTGTAAATATTCATCCATAGAAGCTCCTACTTCCACCACTACTTTTTTTTCTTCTCTTTGTTCTCTGCGTTTTTCTCGATAAAGAATAAAAGCTTTTGCAACACTATCATGTCACGCTTTTATAAGAATTTCTTCTATCGCATCTTGAATTTCTTCTACACTTGGAATTTGAGATGGTGTTTTTTCTTCTACCGAATCAAGAACCATATCCGTAATATGAGAAACTCCAGAAAAATCATCTCAACCACAAGATTTTATAGCCTGAGTGATGGCATGTTCTATCTTATTTCGCTCAAATGTCGCAATAGAACCATTTCTTTTTTTAATTTTATAAAATACCATATATAGTGCGTAAAAATTTAAACATACCTATATATAGTATATTTATTTTTTTTATCAAAACTTTTTTTCATAATTTCGTTGACATATTTTTAATTTTTTCTTCTCCCTACTTTATCAGACACTTTATAAACAAGTTTTTGACAGCAAAAAAATACTTTGTTTGAATCGCAAGGTATTTTTTTTATACTTACGGAGTAAGTATATTTTTCACTTCCCCCTATGTTTATCGTCCTTGATTGACTCGATGGTTCTGGAAAAGGAACTCAAACCAAACTTGTGAGCGAAGCGCTCATCGCGATGGGAAAAAAAGTGCTGGTTTTAGACTACCCTCGCTATGGAGAAGATTCTGCCTATTTTGTAGAACGCTATCTCAACGGTGCTTATGGAACACAGGTCAATGCGAAAGCTGCGAGTATCTTTTATGCTCTGGATCGTTTTGAAGATAGTTTTCACTTCAAAGAGCGACAAAAAGAGTATGACTATATCCTCTCCAATCGCTATGTCTCTGCTTCGATGATTCATCAATCTGGAAAAATTCAAGGAAAAGAAAAGCGAAGAAAGTTTATGAAGTGGCTGTATAAACTCGAGTTCAAGATTTTTTGAATCCCAAAGCCTGATCTCGTGCTCTTTCTCGATGTGCCTCCAAAAGTCAGCCAAAAACTGGTAGAAAATAAGCAAAAGCGTGAGTATATCAAAGATGGAAAAACCAAAGATCTCCATGAAGCAGATGAACATCATCTCAGCGATGCGTATAAAGTCGCTCACGAAATCCTCGAAACCTTTCCAGATTGGAAGGCAATCAAATGTACGAAAGATGGAGAAATGCTTCCGATAGAAACCATTACCCAAAAAATATTATCCCATATCCTCTAGACATATGAACCAAATCGTCAAAGACAAAATGCAACGAGAAATTATGGCAGTATCAAATGCTGTTCTTTTTGCTGATATCAAGCGAGAAACAAAAGTATACACCCGAGATGAAATCGATTTTGAAAGCATTATCGAAAAGAATTATGAATTTCACATTCGTGGACCTCTTGAGACCAATTTCGAGTATAAACAACCTATTCCCTATGGAATTGTCTTAAATAATAAAAACGAAGTCTTTGTATACCAAAGAGGATGAGCTGGGAGTAATGCTTGAGATGCACGCTTACATGATAAAATAGCGATTGGGGTTGGATGACACATTGAGAGAGAGGACGAGGCAAGCACCAGCCTCTTGCGTGATGCTCTGATACGTGAAGTCGAGGAAGAAATCGGGATACACACAGCAGATATCAGCGAAGTGTTTCCAATAGGATATGTAAACTATGAAGAAGACGAAGTAAACCAAGTACATCTCTGAATTGGATATATCGTAAAACTCTCATGAGGTGAAATATCGATGACCGATGGAGAACTCGCAAAAGGAGAGTTCAAGACTCTTTCTGAGCTCAAAGCGATGATAGCCAGCGGGGAATACGATGTTGAGTTTTGGACCCAGATGCTCACTCCTGAAATCGAAAAATATATTTAATTCTGTAGGGAACGAATATTTTCGTTCCGGTATGAAAATATTCATCCCCTACCATACTTCCTAACTTTCTCCTCTATGGAACACTTGAACCACATTTCTAAAAAAACTCCTTCTGGAGTGGATGTATTTGCTCTTGATACGGGTGCCGTGATAAACTCTGAGTCTGAAGCGATGCTTCAAGCGCTTCACAGTCGCTCCACGGGAGGGATACGAAGTCACCTCGAAGTCCTCAAAAAAACAGGAAGTGAGAACTTTATGAGTAAGTTTTATGTGGGCTATGGACACAAATCCATCGGAGACTGTGGAAGTATTACCCTCTTTATCGAGGGACTTTCGATGCTCGGAGCAAAAGCGATTCAGGATACAAAGCTCTATAATGGACAAGAAGCTTCGACGAGATATATAGATTTTTCCAAACAAGTCATTCTCAATCCGCTTGGGACTCCCCAAGGTGAAGCGCTTCAGGAAAAACAGCGAGCCTTTTATCTTGAAATCCTTCCAGAGATCAAAGAGCACATGAAAACGCTTTTCCCGAAAGAAGAGGGACAAAGTGAAAAACTCTATGACTCAACAATTGCTGCAAAAGCCTTTGATGTGGGACGAGGATTTCTCCCTGCAGGATGCTCGACTAATATTGCATGGCATACGAATCTTCGTCAAGTTGCAGATAGAATTTCAGCTCTAAGACACCATCCTCTTACAGAAATGCGGGAAATTGCGGAAACACTGCTTGATGTCGTGTTAGAAAAATACCCGAACTCTTTCACGAAAAAAACCTACGAAGAAACAGAATCTTACAATGAATTTGCTTTTCAAAACTATTATTATCACAACGCGGAAAGTCCAAAAATTGATCTTTCGCAGAATGGACTTGATACAAAAATGCTCAAAGCATCAAAACGTGAGCTCAAAAAAAGACCCAATAATAAAACAGAGCTTCCTACATTTCTCGACTCCATCGGGACTCTAAGTTTTGAGTATACCCTTGATTTTGGAAGTTTTCGAGATATACAACGACATCGCGCAGTATACCAGCGTATGCCTCTACTCACCACCGAAATAGGATTTCATAAATGGTACCTCAAGATCCTTCCTGAAGCATTGAAAGAGAAAGCAAAAAAACATCTTGAAGAAGTCGAAGATATCTTACACAGCTTTGAAACGACTCCAGAAGTGCTCCAATACTACATCCCTATGGGATATAAAATGTCTTGTCATATTATGGGAACCCTTCCAGCCCTCACGTATCTGTGTGAACTTCGCTCTACGACCTACGTACATCCGACTCTTCGACTCGTTGCAATTGCGATGGGAGAACTCATCGAGCAGGAAATAGGAATCCCTCTCTTTCTCGATAAAAATCCAGAACTTTTGGATTTACGAAGAGGAAAACAAGATATAAAGTTAAAAGAAGAAGAGTAAAAAATAGTCCCGCTACGCGGGACTATTTTTTTTATATTTTCACTATTTTAACTTCCTGTCCTCTCTCGAGAAGCTCGTAGCCTCCTTGCTCTAAAGTCTTATCGGAAATGATGATTCTGTTTGGAATTCCCCAGAGATCGACATCTCCGGCTTTTTGCCC
>JAMIGJ010000103.1:0-2927 GCA_035905775.1 Candidatus Altimarinota bacterium | reverse complement strand
CAATGCTTTTGCACTCATGAATACACAGGAGGATATCGTATATCTTCAAGATGCTATCGATAATTATTCTGGAAGTATAGATATAGAGAAAGCACAAAAGGAAATTCTTGCTTCTATTCCAGAACTCGGAACTGATGAATCTACAGCATTTTTTTCAGGAACCACAATTAGTACTGCTTCACTTTCTGGAGATATCTCTTCCCAAGAATGGAGTGGTGTGGCAAAAAAAATCTTGAGCGAGCGAGCTGATGAATACAATACACTCATGAAACAAAATCAGGTATATGTAACACAGGTTCTTGCTGATCAGGAAAAATTGATTGAGTCAATCAATAAGGCAAATGGTCAGATTCTCGATCAGACAAAGGAAATGATAGAAGGGGTAGTAAGAGAACAAGAAGTGCTCCTTTCAAATATTATGATGCAAAATGATGATTTTGTTAAAAAAATAAATCAAGATGTTGGGAGTCTTATGCAAGAACAACAAAAAATGCTTGATGGCATTATGTCAAATACCATGAATATGGTAGATTCAACAATAAAAAATGCTACCCAATGAATGGGTACATCCTCTGAATCTATCCAAATAGATGGAACGGTAACAACTTCATCTTCAGATGACTTGGATTCTTTTGAGGAACAAGATTCCTCTGTGGAAGATATGGAAAATTCATCTGATGAGGGTAGTTTCAGAGAAGAAGATACCACTACTATTCAAGGTAATAATATGAATAATGGCACTATGAATATGAACTGAAATAGTATGTCGAATGGTCAAAATAGTATGTCGAATGATTCAGATGATATGAGTATGGAAAACTAATATGATTCATAAAAAAGCCCTCTATAGGGCTTTTTTTATTTACTTATTATATAATGTAGGTATACATATTATGTACAATGGATTTTATGAATTCTTTCGAAGATTTACATACCTCTTTGCAGAGCATAGGAAAAAGAAGATTGATATTTTCTGGTATGGCAATTTTATTTTCAGAGATTGTATCTGCTCGAGCATTTGATGTATTGAGTCTCAGCTTTATTGAGAGTTGATTTCAGAGAAAAACAGAGGAATATCAAGAAGAATATTTACTGAACTTAGCATGACAATATCAAGAAGAGCTTCTTCGAATAATAAGTAAATCATTTCCAGAAATGCACATATTGTTCCAGAATCCTAGTCTCAAAAAACACCTTCTTCGAGTCGGGTATATCAGATTATATCTTCAAAGTTTTCCAATTTCATCATCAAATGCTTCTCGTTCAATTCTTTCCGCTGAAGATATTTTGATTCCTTCCGATATATTACTTGGGCCAGTAGCAGTAGGAAATTCATCGTATCGAGTAAGACTTCCTCGAATGTTTCAAAAAAATAGCTTAGAGCCATTTGATATAATCTCACCTGAAAATCGAGCTATTGTAATCAATGGAACCTATGGGGTATATGATAATGAAAGATGCCAAGAGCTAACAATCGATGGAAAGCCAACAGGCAGGTATCTTTTACTTTCTCATGGTGACTATATCGAGATTCCAACCCTTCCTTTTAATCAAGGGTCTAGAGAAAAAAAAGATGATTTAGTAAATAATTTTTTATTTCCGAGAGCTATAGTTGATTCTCGGTGAATGAGACTCTGTTCGCAGGTAGCACGAGAGCTCGGAGAATCTGTATGAAAAAATTTTTCTCGTGGAAAATCTGCTCTACATTCACTCTCTTTGTATGGGAAAAACATGCCAAGATTTACTCAATTTGATGCTATTCCTGCTGAATATATGATTGCTGATGTATTTATGAAGTCAGCTAAAAACCCAGAATTTGGACATCGTGCTTTTGCCTTTCGCAAAGATAATAATTGGTATCTTGCCGATCCATATAGTCACAAGGAGATTGTTTCTTCAGGGTTCTATAGAAGAAGGGGTGATATTATTAGTATTGTAGCTTTTAGATAGACTATTTCTGTAATAAAAAAATCCATTCTTGATTTCCTGCCTCTCCAATGAGAGTAGATTTTTCTTTTGCAAGAATTCCTATATTTTTGAGGGAGAGCATTTTCTCAAATTCTCATATTTTTTGTTCAACTATTTTTAGATCTTTTGGGACTCCTGTTTTTCGAAGTTGATCTCTTCCTACCTCAAATTGAGGCTTGTAGAGGAGTATTATTTTTGTGTCAGTATTTGCAACGAGGAATATAGAATCCACTATCTCATAGAGAGAAATAAAAGAAGCATCACAAACAATTATATCATAAAAAATACCGTTATTTTGTTTTACAAAATCTCGAATATCCATTTGTTCATAAGAGTTCACTCTTTGATTTAATCGGATAGATTCATGGAGTTGATTTGTTCCAACATCTACTGCATCAATACGATTTGCCCCATATGAGAGGAGCACTTGTGTAAAGCCTCCTGTAGAGGATCCAACATCGAGACATTTTTTCCCATTGATTTTGATAGGAAATTGCTCTAAAAAACCAGCAAGTTTCTCAGCGCTTCGTGATACCCAATTCACTCGTCGGTCCTGGGTAATTGTTACAAGAGAAGTATCTCAGACGAGTTGAGATGCTTTGGTGCAGATTTTTTGATCCAATAAAACCAATTCACTCGAGATAAGCTGTTGAGCCTTGTTCCGAGTAAAATGATGATGTATTACGAGATATTGGTCGAGTCTTGTAGCCATTTTATAATATATTCTGTAATTTTTGGAAAGATATCTACTTCAAGTTGAGTCTTCTCATCGGAGGTGATGTTTGATAATACCCAATCACTCACACTATATCGCTCATCTCTTCCGATTCCGATTTTTATACGAGAAAATTCATTGGTTCAGAGTTTTGTGATGATATCTCGGAGTCAGTTCTGTCCTCCATGACTTCACTCTTTTCGGTATCGCACTTTCCCAAATTCCATATCAATATCGTCTGATA
>JAMIGJ010000102.1:0-2594 GCA_035905775.1 Candidatus Altimarinota bacterium | reverse complement strand
GAATGGAAAATACGTACAAGTACGGGTTCTTTTTCTCTCCGATGAGATCGCTTACTTGATGATATACGTTTTACTGATTCCATAGACATCTCTCCACAAGTTCGTATCGGATATATTGATAAAAGTGATACACTTAAGCTTTCTCTTGGGAATTTTCCATCTGCAACCTCTGTTCTTGTTCGGCTCAATCGAGCTACCGGGGAGAGTGTAGTTTTGAGAAAATGATTCGATATTCGAGCGCTGTTTTTCTATAAAAATGAACCTGTATATATGGATGATTTAGGAAATATATATTCTATAGTTGGAGAATAAATCTAAGGATATTGTTATGATTATTGATACGCACGCACATTGTTATTGGGATAATCTGGAAGCCAAAATTGACCTTATTGTAGAAAATATGCAACAAGCTCAAGTTTCTCATGCTATACAGATTTGATGTGATATTGAAACTTCCCTCAAGGCAATTGATCTTGCTCGTCGTTTTCCTGGGATTTTTTATGCTACGGTTGGTTATCATCCAGAGACGGCTCAGGATATGAAGTTCAATCTTCAGGAAGTGGAGAGGTTTGAAAAACTTATTCTCGATCATAGAGATGTTATTGTTGCTCTCTGAGAAACAGGATTGGATTATCATTATCTGAATCTTGGAAATGAATGAATTCAAAAGAAAAACCAGGAAGAATGGTGGCTGATGCAATGGGAACTTGCACAAAAGTATAATCTTCCACTTGTGATACATACACGCGATGCTCGTGATGCTACACTTGACTTTATCGTGGAGCATGATATCTACCGAGCAGTAATCCATTGCTATAGTGAGGATCCAGGTTTTGCTCAAAAATTGATGGATTTTTCTTCGGAGATATATTTTGCTTTTGGTTGAATTCTTACATACAAAAAGTCTGAATTGGTTCAAGAGACAGCAAAAATACTTCCACTTGATCGAATATTACTTGAGACAGACGCACCATTTTTATCTCCTCAAGTGGTACGTGGAACAGTAAATGAACCTGCACATACAAGATATATTTTTGATCGACTATGTGAGATTCGATCCGAAAATCCAGGAGAAATAGAAGATACTATCTATAAGAATTCTCTCAGATTCTATGGAATTGAGTAAGAATTATGATTCTAGGTAAAACTTTGCATCAGCAATATATGGAATACCATTATTAAATAAGATAGGATTGATATCTATTTCTCGGATTTCTGGATGTTCAAAAAATATTTTTGAGAGCTGAAAAATCATGGTTTCAAGTGTATTTATATCAACACTTTGTTGTTTTCTATATCCTGAAAGAGCTGGATATGATTTTAGGCTTTTGAGGGTATTTCAGATACCTTCTTTGTCCCATTTTCCGATATTGATAGAGGTATCATCGAGGATAGTAAGGTAGATTCATCCAGTACCAATAATAAATGTTTCTCAAAAATTGATATCACGCTTTGCTCCAAAGAAGAGTTCTATAGAGGGTGATGGAGTGATAAATTTTGCAATGGTAATCTTGTATTGCTCCGTATCAGAGAGGTGGGCTGTGATATTTTTCTGAAGTGTTTCGTATGCGTGAGTAATCTCTGAAATACTCGATACAGGTCATATGACTCCCCCAATTTCTGTTTTATGGGCAAGGTATTTTCCAGATATTTTCATAATAAATGGCCCAGTTTTTGTTTCTGTATATCTCAAAAGATCTTCGAATGTATTGCAGGTATGAGTATTGGTACTCTGGAGTAAATACTCAGCTAAAAGCTTCTCACTCATATCTTGATCTAGGAGTATAGAGGATTTTGTTTCGGTGTGTTGTGCATGTATTTCGGAACTTGCTAGTTTTATATCTTTTATCTTCCACTTCGTAAGTTTTGAATATGATCCAATCATTGATTCAGTACTGGTTGTGGTAAATATTTTTGCTTGATCAAGGAGCTCTTTTGCTTTAACAATAGTATCTCCACCAATAAGTGTTACAAAAATATTGTAATTGGGATTTTTTTGTGAAAATGAAATAATCTCTCTGGCGATATTGTTAATATCAGTTGTAGCCTGAACAGTAAAGAAAAATATAATATCAGCTGTAGTTTTGAGTTCTAAGATATTACCTAGTATTTGGTTCACTCGTTCACTATCAGCATCTCCAATAATATCAATAGGATTTCGTGTACTCATCATTGCTGGCATATTTTTTCGTAATATACTGCTTGTTTTTTCATCGATGTGAGCAAGATTCAGATCAAAAAACTCTGCCTGATCTGTTGCAAGAACTCATGCTCCTCAGGCATTGGTAATCATAAAAGGATCTCATAAAATAGAGCTCTCTCAGCTTATTGAAAATATTTGCAATAGACTGAAAAATTCAGAAAGTGAATAAGTGAGCATGGCTCAGCCTTTTTTTATGGCGGCCTCATACATAACTCTCTCTCAAGAGAGAGAACCCGTATGAGAAGCGGTTGCCATCTTCCCATGTTCTGAAACTCAACCAATCATTATGATTACTGGTTTTGTTTGAGTAATCTTCTGGAGTGTTTCTATAAAGAATTCTCAACGAGTAATACTTTCTAGATAGAGTGCAATGACCTTTGTATGAGGATCT
>JAMIGJ010000101.1:0-17583 GCA_035905775.1 Candidatus Altimarinota bacterium | reverse complement strand
AACTTTCAGAGCGAGAACTTGAGGCCCTGCAATCAAAGATATGAGAAAAAGAAGAACTGAGAGTTTTTATCGCAGATATCGTTCCACCAGATCTCGAAAAGCGAGAAGCGATGGAGGATAGGATGCTCGAGCTTGAAAATCTCGTCACGACCTATGGATGAGTGGTGATATTAGAACATATCCAAAAACGAAGTCTGCCAGACTACAATACCTATATATGAGGAGGAAAACTTGAGGAAATCATGCATGAGATGGAGCTCCAGGATGCGCATTTGCTGATACTTTGAAATATCCTCAAACCGCATCAAATCTATAAACTCAATGAGACACTCAAATCTATAGGAGCTGTTGCCTGGGATAGAGTCGATCTCATCCTCAAAATATTTGAAAAAAATGCTCGCACGGAAGAGACAAAACTCCAAATCGAACTGGCTGCGATTAAGCATATGGGGCCACGTATTTTTGATATGGGAATGGAACTCGGAAAGCAAGGGGGAAAAGGTTCAGGAGAAAGTAATACCGAAATCATGAAACGGCATCTCGCACGTCGAGAGCTCGAAATCCGAAAAGATTTGGAAAAATATAAGCGCGTACGAGAAACTCATAGGCAAGGACGTAAGAAAAAAGGGTTTACCACGATAGGGATTGTAGGCTATACCAATGCAGGGAAATCAAGCTTTATGAATCTTATGACTCATAAATGAGTCCTCTCAGAAGACAAACTTTTTGCGACTCTCGGAACGAGTGTCGGGAAGATGTGGTTGCCTGCGAAAGATACACGAGAAGGAGTTTTTTCACCATGAAAAGAAATTCTTTTTTCTGATACCATAGGATTTATACGAGATTTGCCTCCTGAGCTCGTAGATGCCTTCGCAAGTACGCTCGAAGACTCTATAGAGTCTGATATTCTCTTTCACGTGATAGATGCCAGTGATCCAAAAATGCCAGAAAAAATACAAGTTGTAGAATCGATTTTAGATCGTATTGGAGCAAAGCAACCAAGATATTATATTTACAATAAAGTAGATTTGCTGGAAAAGAGATATCTTTCTGCACTGAAAAAATCTCTGGGAGGCAAAAAAGAGGTATTTTTTATATCAACCTATTCGTGAGAATGAATCGAAGTACTCAAAGAAAGACTCTATGATGTTTAAAATTAAAAAAATAATCTCACGCGCATATGAGATTATTTTTTTATGAGTATGTGTTTTTGAGAAAATGATTATTGGAGCAGTGATTCTACCGTATCAAGTACATCAGCTTCAATATCGTCACCTTCCATCTTTTCTTCTACGAGTTCAAGGATAGCTGTAAGAGCTGCCATCATTGTTTCACTTGTTCCTTCTTTTTCCATCATCGTATTAATTCGTTCTACAATTTGTGGAAGTTTTTCAGCAGGAATTTTTTCAAGAGAACTTCCAAGTTTATTGACAAAGGCTTTTCTGTATTTTTCTACAGTTGTCCTTTTTACTTCTTTATATTCATTTCTCATCGATCTATTTTCATCTCGAAGCATTTCATTTTCTTCCCATACAGCCTTTCTTTTTTCTACAAGTGAAGATGCATTTTCTCCAAGGAGTTCAGAAATTTCTGTATAATGAGTCTCTGCAAGTGCTTTCATTTCAGTATAGATTGCTTCTCGAGCTTCCTGTGTACTTGCATCTTTGAGTTTCGCTCGAAGAGCCTCCATTTGTGTTTTATGGGTTTCGTGAAGCTTTTTGAGAGCTTCTTTTTGCTCATCGCTGAGAGTTGATTTTACATCATCCATTTCATCACTATGTTCATTTCGAAATGTCTCACGATTTGCTTTTGCTTCAGTATGATTTGCATTTATAGCTTCCTTCATCATTTCACGTTTTTCTTTGAGTATTTCTTTTTCATCAGAGAGAGTGGATCATGATACTGTTTTTGTTCCATGAAAACTAAAATCCGAAAGAGTGGCTCTTCCGCGTGTTTTTTTCTTATTTTCTCATGGGGAATCATTCTCATTATCAATAGAATCTTCATCATCAGATTCATTACTGCTCATTTCTACCGTGCTATCGTCATCAGAATCATCATCAGATGCATAGCTTGAAACAGAGCTCAAACTCATAAGCATCATGAGTACAAGCATCAAAGACAAAAACTTTTTCATAGAAAAAAAGTTAAAAAATAAGAGTAAAATAAACTTTTACACCCTCATAGTATATGTAATGAGTAAGAAAAGAGTAAGAAAATGTGTTGACGAGCAGAAAAACTCTTTCTTAGAACTTTTCTGGAATCTCGAGCTCATCTCTGATTTCGAGCAATGATTGTGCCTCTGGATTGATCTTGAGGATATCTTTTTCGATAATTCCCAGACGTTTTCCTGCAGTATTATAGTGATTTACACTATTTCACAGAGCATTTCCCAGTTTTGAAAATACTTCTTCATAGAGTTTCAAATCTTTTTGGAGTTTCAAAACATATTGCTGTATCTCTTGTGCCTGTTTCTCAATTTGCAGAGATTTCATTCCTTGAAGTACGGTTTGCAAATACGCATAAAACCCACTTGGAGAACAAATAATTACTTTTTTTGCAAACCCATACTCGATGATACTCGAAGCTGATATTCCTCCTACTTTTGCGATAAATATATCATAATAGAGTCCTTCTGCCGGGATGAGCATAAAGGCAAAATCAGTCGTATCTTCCTCAGGGAGGATATACTTTGCCACTTCATCGATACGATGTTTGATATCTTTTTTGAGTTCTCCAGAATATTTTTTTTGAGAAAATTCGTCTTCGCTTTCGATGAGTCTCTGATAATTTTCTTGTGGAAATTTGGCATCTATCGGGATCACTCGACCACCTAAAAATAAAGCAGCATCGACGACACCCGTAGAGAGACCAAATTGCAGTGCATACTGCTCGGGAGTAAAGACATTTTCTAAGAGTTCTTTGAGAAAATATTCCCCGAGATTTCCTCTTTGTTTTGGATTTTTGAGGATATTTTCTAAACCTTTGAGCTGAGAACCAATATCTTGAATTTGCTTATTGGTTTCTCCGAGTTCCGTGAGTTTTTTCGTGATTTCTTCGATACGTTTATTGGACTCTTCACTCACTCGCGCTGTGGTTTGAAAATTTCTCGAAGTTGTCTCTGAGATGATTTTAGAGCTTTCTGAAAGTCGATTATCAAGGGTACGATGCAGATGAAAAAGTTGGTCTTGCAAGAGTTTCAGGCTTCCATCATCTGATTTTTTCTCTTTCGATTTTGACAGCAAAAGCAGCAAAACGATGAGGATAGCACACAGCAGTATCGCAGAGAGAGAAAGTAATATAAGAAAAATATCGAGAGGCATAGTATTTTTATAAAAGTATATAAAGAGAGTATATATGAAATTTTAAAAAAAGCGAGTTTTTTTGCATTGAAAATAAAAATATGGTATTTTTGAGGTATATTTATTTTTAATATTTTACCTATGTATTTTGTAGACCAATATAAGAAACAGTTTCAAATGCAAATACTCTCATTTGCTGATACTTGGGAAACGTGACCAAAACCTGAAGAAATAAAGAAAAAAACAGAAGAATCAGGACCTGCAAATCCAAATGATATAAAAAAAGCAAAGTGAGAAGTTGAAAAAACAGCTAAAAAAATGGATGTAAAAAGTGCAGAATTTCGAGCACAACAAGAGAGATTGAGATGAGGACTTGCTACTTCTGGATGAATTGAAAAAAATGAAAAAACAGTAGAAAGTCGAAAAAATATAGAAAAACCACTTACTTCTCAAGAGGCTGAAAAAGTATTTCAAGAACTTCCAAAAGGAGAAGGAGATATGGTAATTCCTGAAAGAGTGCAGTCTGAGGTTTTGAAAAGTCTTGCTGAAAAACCTATTGATACGACAAATATGACTCCTGATGAAATCCGTCAAGAGGTAGAAGCACGAACCGTAGCAGCAAAAGTTGCTGAAATGGGGACTCGAGAAATTCCAGGTAATGGTCCACATCCAGGAACAACAGAGGCTGAATATATAAAATGACTCGAAGAAAAATATGGACTTACATGAGATGCTCTTATGTCTATACGAGCTCGAAATCAAGCTGGAATATGATGAGAAAATGATATAACAGGAAAGATAAATGATCCGGAAGTATATAAAGCAGAAATGGAAACTCTTGCTCAAAATGCTAAAAAAGCTCAAGATTATATAGCTGCGAATAAAGAAGCATATGATGCTGGAAATGCTACTATAGCAGCAAATGCAACTGCAATTTTAGAATGAAAAGATCCAGCAACTCTTACTGATGCACAAAGAACAGAGTATGGAAATATGGCTATAAATGATGGAAATTTAGGAGAATGATATTCTTCACTTGGAAGACTTTCTGGAAACTCAAGTGGTGGATTTGAAAGTACAGGAAGTGGAGTATGAAATGTAAATCTTGATCCAGGACAACTTGCAAACCTCCCTCCTACAAATCCTGAAAAAGCTTGAGATCTATGAAAAATGTTTGGAAGTGCTATTACAAAATATGGTTCACAATTCTGAATTCCAACAGAATGGGCAAATGATCCAAATCTTCATAAGGTTGTTATGAAAGAATCAGGGGGTATTGTATGAAGGCTCAATTATTGTTTTGGTCCTGTTGCAAAACGTATGGGTACAAAGATAGATGATCCTCAATTTATTACTTTTGTTCACAATAAACTAAAAGCAGGAGCAACAGCTGGAGATTTTGGTATTCGATCTGTAGCTACTTGAGTTGGACAAATGATTAAAGCGAATGTTGAGAAATACTATCCTGACAAACTTCAAGGTATATGAGATGCAGATAATGAATGTATTGGTATGCTTCAATATATAAAAGAACGATATAAGACTCCTGCAAATGTTGTTGCTCAATATGGAAAACATCATGAAGGATACTAAAACTTAGTTTTTTTGCATCTTTCCTAAAAATATGATACCCTGAAAAGGTATTATATTTTTTTATATAACAATTTATGTATTTCCTACAACATATCAAAGCACAACTTTTTTCTTGTATCGTTTTATATCAAGGAGAAGGTGCTTCTGAAAATGCTACAGGGGCAAAATATCAGGAAACAGAAGTTCCAAAACCTGAAAATCTTTCTCCAGAGCAACTTGCAAAACTGGAGACTTTAGAAGGGATTAAAAAAGAAATCGAAGGATTACAGGCAAGTGAAAAAATAGTAGGAACAAGAATCCAGGTTATTGGAACACATCTTGAAAAGATAAAAAATAATCCATCGGACAAAGCAAATGCAAGCGATCCAGAATTTGCACAACTTCTTGCAACCTATGATAGACTACTAAAAGAATATGAATGAATTAGTGATGATAACTCTCAAACATTGCATATTTTAGAATATAGACTTCGAGAATTTGAAGGAGAGGTAGATAAGGAAATCGCTGGAATTAAATGAGCTGTCGAAGAGAAAAATTTTACTCAAGCAGAGGTTTCAGAACTTCAAGAAACTCGAGCTCAAGAGAAAGAAATTACTGAAAAGACATTTATTGCATTTCTTGGTGCAAAATATACTCCTGGAACAGATCTATCAACGTATGCTTCATATTTTACGGGGACTGCATTTGAATTGAGTTTTCAAAGTTATAAAAATGTTGTTACAATAAATAATGAAATTTTCGGAGATGTACAAGCACAAGGAGAACAGTTTTCTTATGATATTGAAGCGTTTCAAGAAATCACAGCTCAAAATACTATTTCTTTGAGAGACGAAAGAATACTCAATGGGAAAAAGTTTTGAGAAATTAGAAATGAAAGTGCTCAAACTCAACTTGAAAAATTTGTTTCTGAGACAAGCGATCAAGAAATCAAAGATATACTTTCTCCTGATGGACAAACTTTAAAATTTTCCGAACTTTCAGCATCACATATAGCTTTACTTCATGCAAAATGATTTGATATTAAGCCTTTCCTTTTTGTGAATCAAAATGGAGAGTCTATAAAAACAGAAGATTATACAAGATGAGGAATATTTTTTCTTAATACTGCAGGAAATAAAAATCTTGAAGGGATTTTAGAAATGAACTTGATTGATGTAGCATCTCAAACTCTCACAATTGAAGGGCAACTCGCTACTTATAAATCAGAAGAACCTGCAGGATACTATTATCCAAATGGTGAAAAAGTAATTCTTCGTGATGGAATGAAAATCGAAGTTTCACCACTCTGAAATATGACTCCAGATGAAGCTCGAACGACAGCAGCATCCACAGGATTCAAAGAAATAATGGGAAATGAAATTTGAGCTCAGTTGAATAATAAACCTGAAATACTTCAACTACTTGACAAATTATGAGGTTTTTGAAAATTTATTTCTCAGATGCTTGTATCACTTTGATTTGTGAAAAATCCTGATGGAAGCGGATGATATGGATATACCAATGCAGCATGAGAATGGGTTCCAATGGAAGAAAAAGACTTTAAAGAGAGTTCACGAAGATCAGAACCAGCTGAACGAAGTGAAAGTGGAACTACTCTCTGCTCACGAACTGCATTTAAAAATCTGAAAAAACTTGGGGTAGATAATCCTCATAGAGGTGCAAGTGCAAAAGATTCATATGAAATGTATGGAAAAAATGGGGATACTTCATTTCCAAAAAGCGAGAGCGCAAAATGAGCGAAATTTGCAGATATTTATCTTGATGCAAGTCCCAAAAATGCAAAGTATGGACACCGAGCTGCTGCATTTAAAGAAGGAGAACAATGGTTTATCCTAGATCCATATTATGCAATTCCAGGATATCCAGATAGACAGTGAGCAATTCCAGCAGAAGCATATCTCAATCATATGTGTGGTTCAAAAGGCAGAAAATTCTGGGGAGCTCAATATCCAAATGGAACTTCAGAAGCCCCGAATGAAACTCCAGTTGCGTAATATTATTTTTTAATTTCTACTTTATGTATTTCCTCTCACAATACAAAAAACTCTTGCTCGCAAGTTGTATCTCCTATCAAGAAACTCCCGAAAATGCTTGAGCATTTCCAGAAAAAAGTCTGATGGATTCGGAAAAAGAACTCAAAGCACATATCGCTCAAATGCGAACGGATCTATGATTTCTCAAAAATGATATAGAAGGGATGCGTGCGGATAGAGTAGAACAATTTCAAATCAAACTTAAAAATCTCGATGCAACAAAATGATTTATTGCAGATCAAATAAGTGCGCTTGAAAAACTTCTCGATACAGAAAATACTTTTTTTGCTGGAGAAAAATTTGAAGTAGGAGAAGAAATGTGGGAACACTATGAGGCAATCCAAGCTCTGCAAATCCGATTTATGGAGTATAAACGAGAATACAATGAACTCGTGGAAGAAATGCAAGCAATACATCGAACACTTGATACTCTTGTGAAAAATAAACTCACAGATGCAGAACAAAAAAAGTTTCAAACTATTTCTAATAGAGAATTCTTACAACTTTCTTCTCAGGAAAGACTTCGTTTTGTAACAATAGGAAATTTTTCAGCTGTAGATGTTGCAACTGGAACACATAAAAATATAGAATTTACTTTTACCTATGATGGAGTCTTTAATAGGGATTTCTATATTCGTACCACAGCAGGGCAAGTACTTCCACCAGAAGTAAGAGAACTTACTTCTGGAAAAGAAATATATAAACGATCAGGTATCAGTGGAGAATTTTTCACAGAGTCTGGAAAACGTCTCAAAATTCATGAAGGAACACAAGTCGATGTTTCAAAACTAGCAACTCCTGAAGAACTCCAGAATATGCAAAAATCTTTGCAAACACAAAAAGATACTTTTGCTGAAAATCCACTCAAAGATCTTGCAGAAATGGCTCTTGAGAGAGAAATAGATCCTACATTTGTACTCATCATGTTTGGGGGAGAAATCGAAAAGCTTTCTGGAGTGCAAAGAAGAGTGATGATAGAAGATAAACTTACTGATATCGCAAGATTTCAAGATGATTTTGCAGATGAATTTCCAGGAAAAAAATCTTTTGAAGCAGGAAAAGTAACAGAATCTTTTGCTGGATATTTTGTAAATATTTTACAGTGAGATAAAGATGCCCTTGTGAAAGAATATGGATTTAAAAAAGAAAATCTTGATATATATCGAAAAACAGAGAGATATAGTTCAGGTTGACCTCTTCGTATGGAAGATGTAAATATAGATGGAATAACTCGCGAAGAAATTCAAGAAATTTTAAAAATGAAGAAGTTTACTCCTGGATCGAGAGAAGCTCAAATACTCTTTACGGCTGCAGCCCAATCAGCAGGACTTCCAGAATCCTGGGGAACAAATCCGGGGCTACATTATATTCTCTCAAAGGAGTCAGTTGGAGTTGTATGAGTTCTCAATTATACAATTCCAAAATCATATTCTCCTGAAGAGTTTCGAGAAATTGCCATGAGTCGAAAAAATAATAATCCTCTCTGAGTAAAATCAACAGCTTCTTGACTCGGGCAAATGCTTCTGACGAATGTAGATAAATATTATCCAGACGGGAGAGCTTGAATTGGTGATGCTTTGAATGAAGCAGTATGAATGCTTCGTTATATTCATGATAGATATGGTTCTGTTGAAGTTGCACGTAGTGTGTACTGAAGAGTTACTACTTTTACTCATGCAGTGACATGAGAACAAGAAAAGAAAAAATTTAAAGAATGATATTAAGAAAAAATCTCTCCAACATATATGTTGGAGAGATTTTTTCTTGCAACTCATATTTTTTATGTATAATACTAAAACTACATAAATCTTAAGTACATAAAATTATACGTTTTACTTGATATGATGAAAGATACCTTTTGAGGTACCCTAAGATAAGAGAACAAATATATGCTGAGAAAATATGAAATATAGTCTCACATGTACAAAATATAACCTGAGCTTTAATACTCACAGTAGGGATTGCTTTTCCTACTCCAGCAGGTGCCTCAGGTACTACATATCTACAGTGAGCTCCCGATATAACTCTTAATCCTTTTTCTCATCCTGGGGATAAGGAAAATGGGAAATTACAAACGTGTTGAGATTGAAATATGCTTTTTTGACTCCTCCCTGATCCAAATTTTTTTCATCCAGAAGTATGTAATCCTCTTCAAAAGTGACCGATAATTCTTTCTCCTGATAAAACAGAAATCTAGCTTTTTCTCACATACTCCACTTCTAAACTCTCACCGATAAATCGAAATACATCTGAAGCAGGTGTATTTTTATTAAGTTCTCCGACATCTAAAAACTCGATTTCTCGATTTTGGATTTGATATCCGAAATCTTCTTGGATTTTTTTTGGACTATAGGTTTCTCCTGCAGCCGCTATATTTGCTGATGTAAGCCATAAAGGACCAGTTTTTTTGAGGAGTTTTTTGTGACTTGGGTGATGTGCGACTCGAAAAGAAATATTTTTATAAATATCTTTATTGATAAACGCTTCCTCATCATCTGTAGAAAACTCGAGATACGCTCGTACTGGCATACTTTGGGTAAGTATCGTAAAGGGACGATGATACTTTTTAAGAAATGCTATTTGTTCTGGAGTAAGCTCGGTATTTTTTGCAAGCCATTCAAAACTTTCGACTAAAATAGCCAGAGGTTTATCAAAACTTCTTTTCTTGAGTTTATAGATGCGTTCATATGCTTCCTTATCATGGAAAGCACATCAGATACCATAGCAGGTGTCAGTAGGGAGGATATAGAGCATAGGGAGAATATTACAATTCCTAACTTGAATTCTTTCCTTTGAGGTCAAAGGAAAGAGGCTGCAAATTTGAGCCCTTCTCCTTTTTTGTAAAAGGAGAAGATTCAGATGAGGAATAAAAATTAAACTATTGGTTTCTGCAAGGGAATTCAGACTTTTCGAGGGTAGTTTTTATGAGTTGGAGTTATTTTTTCTATGAACACGATACTTCTTTCTTGCCCATCGAGTTCATAGTTTTTTATCTTAAGGATTTTTCCTCCAAGACGTGAGAGCGCTTTTTTGATACTTCCAAATTCTTCTTTGTCGGTAAGCTTGTAGGCTGCAAAGACTCATCATACTTTCAAAAGTGGCAAAGCATACTCGAGTAAGGTAGGGAAATACGCAGTCGCACGAGAAACCACCATATCATATTGCTCTCTATACTCTTGATTGTGCCCTATTTCTTCGGCTCTTCACACAAGAGTTTCTATATTGTGAAGTTCGAGTTTTTTTGCAAAATCATCGATACACTTAAGCTTTTTGGCAACCGAGTCTATGAGGGTAAAATCAGCCTGCGGAGTCACAATCGCAAGGGGAATTCCCGGAAAACCACCCCCCGTTCCGAGATCCGCGATTTTTGCTCCATTTGGAAACTCTTCGTTTATATCAAAAAATGCAGCAAGCATAATACTATCCACAAAGTGTTTTTCTATAATTCCTGCCTCATCTCGTATCGCAGAAAGATTTATCTGAGTATTTGTCTGCATAAAAATTTCAAGAAATTTTTGAAATTTTACAATTTCTTCGGGAGACAGTTCGATGTCGTATTTTTGGAAAATGGAGTGCATAGTATTTTTATCTCTATCCTGAATCCTTTCTCTTTTTATAAAGAGAAAGGGGCTACAAATAGAGTATATTATTTTCTGTTGCCTCCCTCTCTTCATCGAAGAGAGGGAATTGAGGGAGAGATATATTTTTTAGATACTATAAAAAAAGCTCCAAAAAGCAAGTTTTGAGTTTTTTGAAAAAAACATATACTACCTCTATATACTTTCTACCCCTTTCTCCCCTGGGGGGAAAGGTTGGGATAGGGGGAAAAAACTATGACCTTAAAAACTCCACTCACCAAAACGCTACTTCGAACGACCGATAACTATATAGGAGCGCTCGAAAAGGCAGGACTTCGTACGGTAGAAGATATGCTACTGTTTTTTCCACGTGACTATGAGGATAGGACTCAGGTTCTTGATACCTTTTCACTTATTAATCTCAAAGAAAAAAATACAATTCTTGTTACCCTTTTGACGATAGAAAATAGTCGAACGAGTGGAAATAAAATCCTCACGAAGGCTATTTTGGAGGATAAAAATGGATTTCTCGCTGAAGCTGTGTGGTTTAATCGCAAGTATCTTGCGAGCCAAATGGAGCGCTATAAAGGAAAAAAAGTGATCCTTTCTGGAAAGCCAAAATATGAGTATGGAAAAGTAAGTTTCCCAAGTCCTGAGGTTGAAACGGACCTCTCGAAGATAGCAGGTGCAATCGTTCCTGTATATTCTGACGCGCAGTATATTCCTGGAAAATGGATTGAGTCTAAGATGTGAAATCTCGAAAAATATATAGCAGAAATACCTGAAAATCTTCCAGAACACATTCTTAAAAAATATAATTTTATTTCCCGAAAAGAAGCTTTTTATAAAATCCATTTTCCGAAAAATAGCCACGATATCGATCTGGCAAAATACCGACTTGCCTATGAAGAACTCTATGCTATTAACTACACAGCAATTTCCTCAAAACATCAGCGTTTTGACGCAAGTGAAGGGAAGTCTCTCCCGATCCCACTCGATGCAGAGCTCATAAAACAAGTTATGACAAAGCTTCCTTTTGAACTCACCGGAGGTCAAAAAATAGCTTTGTTCCAAGTACTCAAAGATATGGAGAAAACTCACTCGATGCAAAGACTCCTTGAAGGAGACGTGGGAACCGGAAAGACCGTAGTAGCGCTAATTGCAACGATACATGCGATACTTCAGAGTCAGAAGCTTTCAAATACTATCCAAGTGGCAATCATGGCTCCGACAGAAATTCTTGCGCGTCAGCATTTTTTTTCGATGCAAGGCTTACTTTTTGAGTTTGGCCTGAGTTGTGAACTTCTTGTAGGAAGCACAACCGCAAAGAAAAAATCTGAAATCAAAGCACTTCTGAAATCTTGAAATCTGGATGTGATTATCGGAACGCACGCACTGGTGCAAGAAGACGTTTATTTTTTGAATTTAGGCTTTGTGGTCATTGATGAACAGCATCGCTTTGGAGTACGTCAGCGAGAAGTACTCGAAAAAGCATGGGGAAATAAAACAGGACTTATTCCACATAACCTCAATATGACCGCGACTCCGATTCCTCGAACACTCGCTCTCACGCTCTACGGAGACCAAGATCTTTCTATTATTTCAGAGTATCCAAAAGGACGAAAGATTATTCATACCAAAGTTGCAAAAAATGATGCGGAGCGAAGACAAATCGAGCTTTTTATTGAGTCTGAGCTGCAAAAAGGAAGACAGGTTTTTTGGATTTCTCCTCTGGTAGAAGAGTCCGAAAAGATAGACCTTGCAAATGCCGTGAATACCTATGAGTCTCTCGTAGATATTTTTGCTCCTTTCCAAGTAGGGCTTCTCCATGGAAAGATGAAACCAAAAGAAAAAGAGCAGATTATGGGGCAATTTAAAGACAATAAAATTCAAGTTTTATCCTCAACCTCAGTAGTCGAAGTTGGAGTCGATGTCCCAAATGCTTCGATTATGTGTATCGAGGGGGCAGAGCGATTTGGTCTCTCGCAACTGCATCAGTTTCGAGGACGAGTTGGACGAGGACAGTATCAGTCCTACTGTTATCTCTTTCCAACAACCGGGCAATCCACCGACCGACTCAAAGCGATGGAGCAAACCAATAATGGGTTTGAACTCTCAGAAATCGACCTCGAAATCCGAGGTCCAGGAGAGGTCTACGGAGTCCGTCAATCAGGACTTCCTGATCTCAAAATTGCAGACATTACAGATTTGCAACTCGTATCTCAGATTCGAGAGGATATTGAGGAGATGTTTGAGAAGAAGAACTAAAACTCCCCAAACACTCTTTTTGCCTCTTCTAAACTCGTCCGAATTGCAGGATAGACGTCTGCTTCAAGTGCTTCATCTAAGCTAAAAAATCTCATTTCACGGCATTCGTCCGTTGGAGTATAGTCAAAATGCTCAACTTGTACTTCATAGCATAGGATTCACATAGGAACATTTCAGCAGGTACTTTCTCCCACAAAAAAGTATTTTGGTCGAGGATCTATATGAGTGACGGTGAGTCCTGTTTCTTCCATAATCTCTCGACGAAGGGTAGTTAGAGCATCTTCTCCATGGTCTATCCCACCTCAGGGGATATCAAAGCGAGATTGCATCTCACCGTGTACTATCATCTCTTTCATACATAGAGCAAATTTTCCGTCATTATCTCGGATAATTGCCTTGGCTGAAATACGGTATCGACAATCTCAGATATCAGGATAAAAATTTTTCATAGATTTTACTTTAAGGGATATGTAGTTTACTCCTTTCTCCTTTGGGGTCAAGATGAATTAAGCGGAGCTCAAGAAAGGGACACCCTGGGGTGGAAAGGTTGGGGGTAGGGGGATTCTATCTCTTTTCCTCTTTACTTCAACTTTTCTTTTGCTATAATCAAAGATAATTATTTGCATTTCATCTTTCCCTGACAAGGGAAAGAATTGAGATAGGGTTTAAATTTAAAACATGACACTTTTACAACTCTTTTTTATCATTTCAGGATTGATTATCCTGCTTTTATCTTTGGATATTGCGCGCAGAGAAAAGTTTAATGCCCTGCATTTTTTTGTATTTCTGACGATTGGAATAGGGCTCTTAGTTTTTACTTTCTTTCCAAGTATCCTTGATAAACTAGGAAGCATCGTAGGACTCAATAGGGGAGCTGATGCTTTGGTATATGGATCAATTATTTTTCTCATCTATATGAGTCTACTGTTGCTTTCAAAATCAGAAGAGAATAAACATGCGATGACTCGACTCGTGCGAGAATTTGCGATCGAAAAAAGTGAAAAGAAAAAAATAGAGTCACGAGAAGTGTTTTTGGTACGAGTCTATAATGAAGCAAGTATGCTTGAGAAAACATTGCAGGGGATTCTCGATGCTGGGTATCAGCATATACTCGTCGTAGATGATGGTTCGAAAGACGATTCATGGAAGAAAGTGAAGAAACTCACAAAAAAGCACGAATGAATTATCGCAGTCAAACACAGTCAAAATAGGGGAGCAGGAGCAGCTTTGGAAACCGGGTTTGAGTACATTCGAAGATATGCAGAAGTTGATTTTATCATTACCTTTGATGCGGATGGACAGCATCAAATGGAGGATGTAGAAAAGTTTTTCAAGGCATTTGAAAAATATCCAAGACTTCAAGTTGTTCTTGGATCAAGATTTCTTCGAGAAAGTGATATACAAAATATTCCAACTTCTCGTCGTTTAACTCTACGTCTTGGGAAGATTTTTACCAAACTGATGAGTGGGATTACACTTTCTGATGCGCATAATGGATATCGAGTATTTCGAAGCTCAGCTCTTGAAAAAATACATCTTACTGCCGATACGATGGCTTATGCCTCAGAACTGGTAGAACAAATTGCGGTACATAAGATGCACTATGCAGAAGTTCCCGTACATATTTTGTACAGTGAGTATAGCATGAAAAAATGACAAAAATCATCGAATGCTATCTTTATAGCACTCCATACGATTTGGTCAAAGTTTTTGAAATAAAATCTTTTTGAAATATATACTCGAGGTATATACTTATTGTGAATATTTTTTCTCAAAAGGGTGTATGTCTCTTTTTTTGAAATTTTTCCTTTTTCTGAGTTTATGGAGCATATTCACTCCACTTTTTGCGAGCATTGAAATCGCAGAAGTTATGCCAAATACAACAGATGATAGCAATCTTGAGTATATTACTCTGAAAAATCTCCAAAAAGCTCCGCAAAGTCTCTCAGGATATACCCTCAAAGATGCATCTTGAAAGGCTTTTACATTTACAGGAATTATTCTTGAGTCGAAAGAAAGGGAACAATTTTTTCGTCCACTCACAAAAATTATTCTCAATAACACGGATGAAACCCTTACTCTTTTTTCTGCAACGGGAGCAAAGATAGACGAAATTTCCTATAAAACTTCTACAAAAGGAGTATTTTTAAGTTTTGAAGATATTGATGATGAGGCTGAGCAAGAAATTATCTCCAATGAACTCACGATTTCGGGAGAAGTGTATATCAGTGATGAAGTGATTCTCCCACCTCAAGAGAACTCTTCATGAAATAATACTTTGTCCTGAAATCAAAATCTCACTCTGAAGATTCCTGAAGTCCTGTTTCAGCTTCAACGACCGAGTTATATTTCCCAATCAGGAAGCTCTAACATGTATATCTGTGATGTATCTCAAACGGAGTGTAAGGTAAATTTTGACCTAAGTCTCAGTTTTTCAAGCGACTTTCCAGCGAAGGACTATCGCTGTGAACTTGATTTTTGACTCGGAACTCTTACCGGAGAAGAGCAAAAATGTAATCCAAACACGGTGATTTTTCCTCTTTGAACGACCCAAGTTGTCTTTCGTATTATTCATAAAAATGATGCAAGTATCATACGTGAAAAACATCTTGAGATACTCTTTGAAAAGAAAGAAAACATTAAAACTTCATCCATGATTTCAGGTCCGAGTGGTGGAGAGAGTATTGCAGATAGCCCACGAATTGCGATTCTTGATCCAGTGATTGAGATCCAGTCAGGAGTGAGCTGACTTGGAACGAATTTTTTCTGTGAAAAGCCTCTGTGTAAGGTCAATCTCAAATATCAGAAAATTCATTCTTTGGAGCGCTGTTACTGGGATTTTTGAGCAGGGGAAACAAGTAGTGAATCGACTCGAAAAACCTGTAATCCAGGAGTGGTTACCTTTTGACCTGGAGTACACGAACTCTCTCTGCGAGTCTATGAATCCTCGAGAGAATCCAATGAAAAACTCGTTCGTTTTTTTGTACATAATACCTTTTTAACGGAACTCCAAAAAGCAGAAATTCAGGAAAAAATAGAGAAAACATCTTTGAAACACATACATGCTCAGATTCATCTTCAAGGAAAAATCTCAAAAGAGAAAATTCTGGGAGAAAAATATCTCCGTTGCGAACATGTAGAAACTTGTCATCTCAATTTTGAAGCGATACTTCAAGAACAACCAGAAAAGGGAAGAGAAATCACCTATGTCTGGAAGCATAATGGAGAAATATTTTCTCAGAAGCAAAACCCATCGTGAATTTGGCTTCAAACCTGAAAACATGAGATTTTGCTTGAGCTCTTTGAGGGAGAAAATCTTCTCTCTCGTGAGAGTTGGAGTGTAGAAGTCACAGGAAAACATCCAAATAAAGAGAAAATATGAGAAGAAAATCCTTCAGAAACACAAGAAAATCTGAGTTTTTCGGGTAGAATCTATGATGGTCTTGTGCTTGGAAATATTCTTCCAAATCCAGCTGGCAGTGATGTGAAGGAATTTATAGAAATCAAAAATACTTCTCTGGAATCTCGGATGCTTGGTGGATGTGTTTTACAGGATAATTCTAAGAAATTTAAGCTTCCAGATGAATATCTCGAAGCATGAAAGTCTCGATATTTTTTCAATCCAGAAAGTAAAATCAGTCTCGGAAATGCAAAAGACAAAATAATTCTTTCGTGTAACTGAGAAATCTTCTCGCAGCTGAGCTATGACAAAAAGATACAGGACAACGAACTGCTTTCAGGGGAAATATTTCAAGGCTTTTCTCTGAGTGAAATACAAATATACATTCCTGAAAACATGCAACAATCATATTTGGAAAAAAGTGTATCACTTAAATTTACGATTCTCAAACGCGAGTGACTCAAAATATATGGAACCACTTTCCCAAATACAAAAATAGAACTCATTTCAGACGGAGAAGTATTTTTCACACTCTTCTCAGATCCAGAATGAGATTTTCTTCTCAAAACAAAGTCTATTTCTGCGGGGGAGTACCATTTTGATGTTCGATTGATGCAGGGGGCTTCTTCTCTATTGCTTCCTGATTTTAAGACTTTGTCTCTTTCGTTATCACAGAGAGCTTCTTGGTTTCAAAAAGCAAAGAGAAAGAGTACTACAAAAGCTCCTAGAAGCCCAAAACTGCTCGTGAGTCGTGAAATGCCTCCTGATATGACTTCAGAAGAGGTGTCACTCACTATTCATCAAAAAATATTTTTTCTCTTGCTGATAGGTATCGCTGCATCTCTTGCACTGGGGCATATATTTTTTCTCGTACATCCATCAAAAAATGTTTTTTCATTGCGAAAAGAACCGCTTGTACTTCAAGTCCGATATAAACTGATTCTTTTAGGAATCTAAATATTTCTCCTCTTTACTTTTCGAGGCTTTGCGATATACTCCGGCAAAATATTTTTTAGCTTTTTGTATGCAACTTTCTCATATTCGCAACTTTTGTATTATTGCTCATATTGATCATGGAAAATCTACTCTGGCAGACAGGCTTTTAGAAATCACAGGAACGATTGATAAACGCGATATGAAGCATGGACAAATGCTCGATACGATGGAACTGGAGCAAGAACGTTGAATCACTATCAAACTTCAACCTGTTCGGATGATCTGGAAGGGATTTGAACTCAATATCATCGATACTCCTGGGCACGTAGACTTTCAGTATGAAGTTTCTCGAAGTCTCGCTTCTGTTGAGGGATGTTTGCTCGTCGTAGATGCCACACAGGGGATAGAGGCTCAAACTCTTTCCAACGTCTACATGGCACTAGAAAATGACCTTGAGATTATTCCAGTAATTA
>JAMIGJ010000100.1:0-2766 GCA_035905775.1 Candidatus Altimarinota bacterium | reverse complement strand
GATGTGGGTTGATACAGCGCTTGATGCAAAGATAGATCCGAGTTTTATGATGTGTATTGGTCTTGCTGAGACAACTCTTGGAAATCATCTAAAGACAGCATATAATATCGGAAATATTGGAAATACAGATAGTGGTTCTACCTATACATTTTCCTCTCCTCAAGAGTGACTCACTTGGATGACGGCCACATTCAATAATCGTTTCTTATGAAAATATACAAAGGTAAGTGAGCTTTCACGTTGGTGAAATACAGATGGTCCAATTTATGCTTCATCTAACTCAAATTGGCATAACAATACTATTCGTTGCTTGTCAGCTCTAAAATGAGAATTTGTTGAAGATGGATTTGAATTTAGACTTAAATAACAATCAAAAATACTCCCGAAGTTCGGGAGTATTTTTTTGAGAAATTATTATTTATTGAGTTTATTATATTTTTCTTCAAGTTTTTCTAGCTGTTCTCGTGCTAGATTTTTTTTCTCCATTTCAATACGAATTATTTTCTCAGGAGCATTTTTAGTAAAGGCACTATTTGATAATTTAACCTCAAGAGTTCGTATATATTCCTTTTTTTCATTGATGAGCCCCATGATTCGATCTTTTTCCACTTGAATACTTGCTATATCTACTTCATTGTGGATATAGATTTCAACAGATCCACATATTCCATACGCATAATTTTGAGGATCTCGTTCTTTTGGATTAATGATAAGATTATCAATACGTCCGAGTCCTGCAAGGAGCGTCTTGTTTGCTTCCAGATTTGCAACCATATCAGTTTTTGCTTTGAATATAGTATCATGATATTCTCCTGGCTTGATTCAGGATTCTGCCCGAATATTTCTAATTGTTCTTACTATTTCCCATATTTGTTCAAGATTCTTTTCTTGCTGCAAATCTCTTTCTAAAACAATAGTAGGCCAAGAACTCGTTGCAAGTAGTCATCCTTCAGTTATATAGCCATAAAGTGTTTCCGTGATATGAGGGATATATGGATGTATAAGTGCAATGATATCCAAAACACAGAGGGATAGTACTTCCTTCCCAAATTTAGAGTTTTCTTTTTCTACCTTGTATGCTTCAATAGCTATATCTGCAAATTCATCACGAATAAACGCTATAAGATCTGATCCAACACTTGGAAATGTATACGATTCCATTCCTTCGGTGACTCTTTCGGTAATCATAGAAAGACGAGAAAGAATCCACACCTCATAAGGAAGAAGTTCTCATTTATTTTTTTGTATAGTTTTTATTAGATTTTCTCTTGAATCCGTAATATAACCAATATTCATCCATGCAAAACGGATTATATTCCAGAATTTATTAAGGAAAAGGGAGTTTTCTTCAACAGTTTTGAGAGAAAAGTTTAGATTGTTTCCTGGTGTGTTTCCCAGAGTAATAGCAAGACGAAGAGCGTCTGTTGAATAATTATCTATTACGCTAAGAGGATCAATAACATTCCCCCAGCTTTTACTCATTTTTTTTCCATTTTCATCTAGGATGAGTCCATGGAGATAGATAGTTTTGAAAGGAGTTTGATTGGTATACTCATAACCCATGAGAAGCATACGAATTACCCAAAAGAATAAGATATCATATCCTGTTTCAAGTACGTTTGCTGGATAATATTTTTTGAAAAAATCACTTGGATTTTCAAAATCCCAATCAAGAACAGCAAATGGCCAAAGAGCAGAAGAGAACCATGTATCAAGAACATCATCATCTCGTTTTACCTTATCTTTTCCATATTTTTCAAAAAGCTCATCAGGATTCAGTGTAACTCATAAAAGTTCGCCAGTTTCAGTATGATAGTATGCAGGTATCTGATGTCCCCACCAGAGCTGTCGAGAAATGCACCAATCTCTTAGATTATAGATCCAGTCTTCAAATGTTTTATTGAATCGTTCTGGAACTATTTTAAATTCTCATTTTTTGTATCAGGCAGTAACTTTTTCAGCCATAACACTTGCTTTTACGAACCATTGTGTTGATACAACGGACTCAATCCTACATTGGCTTCGAGAACAAAATCATACCTTATGAGAATATGGCTCTATTCTTACAAGATTTCATTTACTCTTGAGGAGTTCTACGATATTATTTCTTGCTTCTCCTATTGCAGGGAGTCCTGCAAATACTCCAGCCTCATGGCTCATAAGGCCTGTTTTTTCAATAACACGATAGTCAGTTCTGAGTCAGTGCCGTCGAGCAATATCGAAGTCAGATGGATCATGAGCGGGAGTAACTTTTACGACACCAGTTCAGAATTCCATATCGATAGATTCATCCCCAATAATCGGAATTTCTCTATTTACAATAGGAAGAATCACATTTTTTCCTATGAGTTTTTTGTATCTTTTATCCTTTGGATGTACTGCAACCGCCATATCTCCCAAGAGTGTTTCGGGGCGAGTAGTGGCAACAAGGAGTTCCTTATCTGATCCTGCTACAAAATAATTTATATAGTACATCTTTTCATCCACATCCTTGTGATCTACTTCAATATCTGATATGACAGATTCAATTCCTGGTGAGTAATTTACCATATACTCACCTCGGTATATGAGTCATTTCTTATAGAGGTCAACAAATATCTTTTCTACAAGTTTATTATTTTTTTCATCGAATGTAAATCGTTCCATATCCCAATCTACAGATGCACCCATTTTTTTGACTTGCCCTTGAATATTTCCACCGTATTCATCAATCCATTTCCAGCATTCTTCTAGGAATTTTTCACGACCAATTCATTTTCTTGAAGA
>JAMIGJ010000099.1:0-18075 GCA_035905775.1 Candidatus Altimarinota bacterium | reverse complement strand
GAAGGATTTCTTGGTAGTGAGATTTGCGTTCTGGACTATAATTTTTGAGAAGTATTTCCTTCATAATTCTATGAATTTGTAAGTCTGGATATCTGCGAATCGGAGAAGTAAAGTGACTATAAAAATCAAGTGAGAGTCCGAAATGCCCCATATTTTTTTCACTATAACGGGCTTTTGCAAGACTTCTGAGTAAGAGTCGTTGAAAAGGTTCAAGTTTTGGAGAAGCTTTGAGAGATTCTAAGAGTGACTGAAAAGATTTTGGGTAGTTCAGAGACCGGTCTGTGTTGAGACCGGTCTCAACTGTCTCAATAATCTTCATAAACTTTTCTATATCTTCGGTATCAGGCTTTTCATGAATACGATACAAAAATGGATATTTTATATAGAGTTTTGCGACTGATTCGTTGGCAAGAACCATACACTCCTCGATGATTTTATACGAATCATAGCGCTCATATTTTTTATACTCTATTGGTTTCCCTGCTTCGTCGAGGATGATTTTGGTTTCAGGGAAATCAAAATCGAGACTTCCTCGAGCTTTCGTATTTTTCCCTAAGATATCGGTAAGTTCTTTCAAAAGAAAAATATTTTTTTGGAGTTCTGGAGCGAGTGTACCTCAAAATTGGAGCTCATTTCATAATACTATTTCTCAAGAAATCATCTCATCAATCTCCCTATAGGTAAGTCTATAGTGAGAAAGTATCACACTTTCATAGACTTGTGCGTGAGTTACTTTTCCTTGGAGGTTTATCTCCATTTCACAGGTAAGAGTAAGTTTATCCTCTCCTGGATGCAGACTACAAAGTCCGTTTGAAAGTTCTGCTGGAAGCATTGGGATCACTTGATCTACGAGGTAGATACTCGTTCCACGTTTTCGAGCCTCGCGGTCGAGCTCTCCATCTTCACGGACGAAGTGACTCACATCAGCGATATGAACGAAGAGACGGTATCCTTTTTCTATCTTCTCAATACTGATCGCATCATCGAGATCCTTACTCTCTGCTCCATCAATCGTATAGGTCAGCATCTTTCTCATATCTTTTCGAGAAGCAAGTATTTCTGGAGTGATTTTTTTCGGAAGATGATAGATTTCTGCTTTTATTTTCTCAGAAAAGCTTCTGCGAGCTCCCATCTCAAAGGCAATTTTATAGATATCTTCTCGACCTGCTGGCAGATCTGCAAGAGCTTCGATAATGCGTCCTTCTGGATTTTTCCCTTCCCACTTGATGATTTGTACCGCAACTTGGGCTCCGTCAGTATAACCTCCGATGAACTTTCCTGGAATAAAAATATCGCTTTTGACCTGACTGCTTTTTGGGATCACAAAGGCAAAAGTTTTTCCCATTCTGAGAGTTCCAACAATGAGATGTTCGCTACGCTTTAATACTTTTTTAATCGTTGCTTCTTCTTTGCCTCGGAAGACCTGTACTTCAAAAGCGACTTCATCTCCCTCAAAGGCATCGAGTTTTTTTGTTTCGTGTACAAAATACCCCTTTTTTTCTCAGGTTTTTTCATCCACGACATCCACAAAACCAAAGCCCTGTAGTTGCTTATAGATTCATACACGTTCATTTTCATAATCACGTTTTTGGAGTTTCTTTTTTGGAATACTTGCAAAGTACGTCTTTTGCTTTTTTCAAAAATCTTTCTTTTTGTTCTCTTTTTTCTGAAATCCAAATGATTTTTTTTCGCTTGAAGTTTTTTCTTTTTTTTGCATAAAAAATCTCTGTAAAATAATACAGAGATTATAGTAAAAAAATGGAAAATTGCGAAAAAGAGTTCTATGCCACTTGTTTTTCAAGTTTCCTCATAAAATAATTTCTTAAAACTGAACCAGTTTTAGGAGTAAAGTCCTGTAAAGCAAGTCAAGAAAGAGAAACAAATGCCTTTGCTTTTTCATTTAATATTTGAATGAGGATTTCCGAACTTATTTCATTTTTATCGAAAATCTCCTCGATAGCTCATTCGGTAATACCACCTAACTTTTCTAATATATAGAATAACCTTTTTAGTGGATAACGTAGGTTGTTATATTCTCAAATATTTATCGGCTGGACTGGTGTTTTTTTAGCTGATATAATTTCTTCCACTTTATCTCGTACAGATGCTATATTTAACATCTTATTTTTATCATGTGTTACTGTTTTCTGCGTACTTTCTTTAGGTTTCCATCATAATGTATCTTCACTAAATAAAACTCTATGTAAAGTTGCCTTTGAAACAAAGTTAAAATTTCTAAAAATAGGGAGATTTAAAATTTGTTCCAATGATAAATCTTCCGTGTAATATTTTTCATACAACCACCAAATTGCATCCTGTCCTTCTCACAATATTTCTTGAAATCGCTCAAAAGCTTCAAAAGTTTTTTTTCTTCTGACTGTATTGGTTCAGTACCAAATTTCAATATCTCAAAATGAAGGACGTGTTTCAGATAGTGAATTTTTATTTAACCCTACAGTGCTCATTTTTACTATTAAGTGTTATTTATTCTATTCTAACAGAAAAAACTTAATTTTTCAAAAAATCTTTTGACAAAGTTTTCTATCTGAATATCTTATAAGTGTAAATATGACACTATAAGTTCTTTAACATCAGAAAAATAGAAAATATTGAAACAAAAAAGATACCTTTTGTAAGCAAAATAATAGCAACATACAAAAGATACTTCTCTTACTTTTCTAAATTTCATTTTTTATTTCTTCTTTAATAAGTTTATATATTACATCTAATTATTTCTTAGCCTACACAAATGACAGCAAAAAAATACAGATATACCAATACAAAGAGGGTTAAGAATTATTTCTTCCCTCATATCAAAAAATTTATTTTTTAAAAATACTTTATGACACATACAGACAAAAACGCGCTCATCGTCGTCGATGTACAAAACGGGTTTATCCCCGTAGATGAATGAGGAACGGGAGAATTAGGAGTCACCTGAGGTGGACTGATCATTCCAGCCGTCAACGATCTCATACAAGAAGTTCGCAGAACAGGAGGACTCATCCTCACAACTCGAGATATGCATCCAGCTGGACATAGGTCCTTTGCGAGCAATTATCTCAATCGAAAGGTTTTTGATACCATCGACTGGGATGATGTGATGAACGGAAAGCAAAATACTCCAAAACTCCATCCAAAAGCAGCATTTACTCTCGGAGATTTACAGGCTTCCTTTGGAGCCTGAGAAAAACAAGTGCTTTGGCCTGATCATTGCATAGAAAACACTCCGAGTGCTGATTACCATAAAGAACTGGATCTTTCTCAGATAGATCATCATATTATCAAAGGATATGATGCAAAAAACGAGATGTACTCAGGATTTTTTGGAAAAGAAGATCGCAGTGACTCTCAAATAGTGAGACTTGCAGATATTCTCAAACAGGCCGGAGTTACTCTTGTACAAGTCGTAGGAATCGCAACTGACTACTGCGTCCATGCAACAGCCCTCGATGCACTCAAAAATGCATTTGATGTACAAGTCCTCACCAAAGCTATCGCAGGAGTAAGCCCCAGTGACAGTATCAAACGACTTGAAGAACTCAGAAAACAAGGTGCTGAAATAGTAGAGTAATCTTTTTTTATTTCTCTCTTAATAAGTGTAATATATACATTAATATACATACTATGTGAACGATACAAAAACCCTTGGAGTTTTTTCCAAGTCTCTCGGGAGCTCCCGAAGTAACGCATCTCCTCGATACGGATTTTTATAAATTCTCGATGCTCGACTTTATCCTTGCACATCCTGAATACAAAGGACTCAATGTTCGATGGAGTATGAAAATACGAAATCCTGATATACAAATGATGCGAGTCATCCCTCGAGAGGTTTTAGAATCTCAACTCGAAATGAGTCAAAAGATGATACGAGGCATTTCGGAATCTGAAATCTCATATCTGAGAGGGATGCAGCGAGGACCATGAATCCCGATGTTTCGAGAAGAAACACTGAGTTTTCTCAAAGATTTTACCCTTCCAGATTTCCAAGTGGGAACAGAAAATGGAAACTACACTCTTGATTTCACAGGACCATGGGAAAGCTCGATGATGTGGGAAATCATCGCACTGAAAATCATCAATGCTCTTTATATCTCGCAGTATATCAAAAAATCAAATATCTCAGATGTGGCATTTCAGCAAATGATGACCGAAGTACGTCAAAGACTCTTTGCTGATATAAAAATACTAGAGGAAGCCCCAGAGGCAACTTTTTCAGAGTTTGGAAGCAGACGAGCAATGTGATCTATATGGCAGAGAGAAACGAATTTCATTCTTGCAGATAGAATCCCAAATCAATATGCTGGGACTTCAAATGTCCTGATATCCAAAGAAATGGGAGGAGCGAATCCTCGTGGAACCAATGCTCACGAACTTCGGATGATTCCAACTGCCCTTCACGATACTCCTGAAGCTATTGTCTCTGAGATGTACAGCATCGATAGAAAATGGCAAAAGCATTTTCCTGAACTTTCCATTCTCCTGCCTGATGCCTATGGAACCAGTTTTTACTTACAAAACGCTCCCCAAGAAATTATACAAAAACATACGGGGATGCGATTTGACTCCAAAGATCCGATGCAGGCAATCCCAGAGTATATCGACTGGCTCGTGAAACACGGTCAAGATCCCATAACAAAAATAGGTATCCCGAGTGATGGACTTGATGCTCGCAAAGTCGTAGAAATCAGTCAGGCATTTCACAATAAACTGGGAAAACTCACGTTTGGAATTGGGACCAATCTTACCAATAACACAAAAGGAACTTTTCCGAAAGCAGAAACATTTAGACCATTTGGATCCTTCTCTGTAGTGGTAAAACCAACGGCTGTACAACGACCCGATGGACAGTGGGTATCTACGGTAAAACTCTCAGATAATCCCAATAAAGCGATGGGAGAAGCATCAAGAGTTGCACACTTTATAAACATTTTTGGAGCTGCAGGAATGCAGACTTTAGAAGTGAAGGTGTAAACTTCACTCCCCCTATTTTTCAACAGACAGCTTAACCCATACTTGAATTCTTTCCCTAAAATTAGGGAAAAGAGGCTGCAGATTTTTGTAGTCCTTCTCCCTGATTTCAGGGAGAAGATTCAGATGAGGGTTATATATTACTTACTCAAACATTTTTTTATGAAAACAACATTCGAACACAAAATCACCCGAACCCCTGAAGGAACTGAAAGAGGAAAATCTCTTCCAGAACTTCCCGAAACACAAACGGAAGTCGTTCAAGTACTTGAGCTTCCAGAACTCAAAGCTCGACCAAGGAATCTTGATTATGCAGAAGTTCAAACTGCTCTCGTAGAACAACTTCGTGAATATGCAGAACGTGCAAAAATTACAAGTCTCGTCATCTGAGTTTCTGGAGGAGTAGACTCTGGACTCGTATCTACCCTTTGTGCTGAAACGGGACTCAAAGTCATATGCGTGGAGCTTCCGATTCATCAGAAATCTGACGAAGTAAACCGAGCTCAAAACCACATCGCTTGGCTTCAAGAAAAATATCCAAATGTTGAAAGTTACAAAGTAGATCTCACCGAAACCTTTGAAACTCTCAAAAAAGCACTCCCACAAATAGAAAATGAAGAAGTAGTACGATATATGGCATACGTCAATACTCGTTCTCGACTTCGTGGAGTAACACTTTATGCACTCGCGAATGAAAAAAATGGAATCGTAGTGGGAACGGGAAATAAGGTCGAAGACTATGGAATCGGATTTTTTACCAAATATGGAGACGGTGCCGTCGATGTGAGTCCAATTGGAGAACTTTTAAAATCAGAAGTTCGAGCACTCGCGAGGCATTTGGGAGTGATTCCTGAAATTTCTGAAGCTGTTCCTACTGATGGACTTCACTCAACCGGAGCAACAGACGAGGATCAAATCGGAGCAACATACGATGAACTTGAGTGGGCCATGCAAGAATATGATGAAGGAAAAAGAGAAGGTAACTTTGCTGGAAGAGCTGCAGAAGTGATGAAAATTTATACCAAACGACATGAGGCAAATGCTCATAAAATATCTATGCCTCCTGTATTTCAATTTTTGATTCCTGGAAAATGACCAGAATACTACGCAGTTCATCAATAAACTTGGGAAGAATTAGCTTTCTTCCCAAAAATATTTTTTAAAGAAGAAACTATGAAACCACATAACGCTCTCCTGTTTTATGACTCGTACAGCTATGAAAGAAATGCAAATCTACGTGAATTTGTAGATAATACTTTTGTAAATGCATTACTTGAAGCAGTAAAAGAGCAGTGTATTTTGGTACTTTGAGGAGATGGGACGATGCTCCGAGCGATATCAGAGCATAGCGAAAAAGAACTGCCCTTTCTGGGAATCAACTTTGGACATAAAGGATTTCTCCTCAATGACCCAAAATGGATATTTCCAGAAGTGTGAGATTTTGTATCACGAAACTATCCTCTGCTTGATATCACAAAAAATGGAGCTCATCTAGGATCAGCCTTTAATGATATCCATCTCTATAGTCCTGAAGGAAAAGCACTGAGTTTCTCGCTCTCAAATGATGCTGGAAAATTAGAGCTTTGGGGAGATGGAGTCATCATCGCAACTCCTGCTGGATCTACGGGACACTCAAAATCCTATGGCTGACCCGTACTTCCTCACAAAAGTGAGGCTCTTGTAATCACTCCCAAAGGAAATATTACTCCCGCAAGTCCAAAAGTCATTGATGACTCTTTTCCACTTCGAATCCAAAATACAGGTCGAAAATATCCTTTTGCGCTCAATATCGATGGAGTTCAAAACTTTGTTTCCCAAAATGATGAAGGTATCGAGATAGAAATCAAAAAATCTCAAAAAAAAGTCAGACTTCTTATAGATCGAACACATCTCAAAGATTGGGACAATAAAGTGATGCAAGAACAAGGGTTTGCAACATAACTCTCACTTGAATTCTCTCCCTTATAAGGGAAAGAGGTTAAAATAGAAGCCCTTCTCCTTTGAGAAAGGAGAAGATTCAGATGAGGTTTTTAAATTTCATCCTCTCATATTTTTCATTATGAAAGCAAAAGAAATAGCCATCTATGGAGGAGCTTTTAATCCTCCAACCCTCTGACATGCTCTGGTGATACAACAAGTATTAGAGAGTCATCACGTCGATCATATCATCTTTGCTCCCGATGGAAAACGAGCGGATAAAAACTATCGTATCGAAGATATGCATCGGCATCGTATGCTTGAAATATTTTTTGAAGAAATGCAGAAAAAACATGGTGAAAAAATTTCTTTTTCTGGGGATTTTTTACTGCAAGAATGAGTGCTCACTACCACACGCGAAGTCGATACACACTATAGTGAAAAACTCTGAATTCCCCCTTGGCATATATTTGGTTCAGATACGGCAAAACATATGAAAGATTGGAGCAATAATCCAGACAAATACATTGAAAAAAAACTCAAAAAAATATTTCTCATGCGACCAGGATATCCCGAAAACTTTGAAGGATTTGAAAATTTTATTGCCTTGCATCTTGATATCCCGAGCGATATATCGAGTACCCTTGTACGAGAAAGCATCAAAAATAAACTTGCAGTAGCACATTTTCTCACTCCTGGAGTTGCAGCATACATCAAAGAACATTTTATTTCTTATCTCTAATACTATGAAAACACACATAATACATCCTTGAACATGGCTCAACATGGTATGAGTCGAGCATCCAAATAATCCCGGAAAACTCTGGGAAGGAGTTTTTCGAAAAGGAACAGGACAGGTCGTATGAGCTGTAGTGGAAAACATTTCTCGCAATACTTTCATCCTCGTAGAACAGTTTCGACCTCTCGTAGATGCTCGTGTTATCGAGCTTGTTGCTGGACTTGTGGATCCTGAGATGACTCCAGAAGAGGCAATACTGAAAGAAATTCGTGAAGAAACCGGATATGTTTCGCAAAGAGCACATTTTCTCCTCCAATGACCAAAATCAGCTGGAATCACCAATGAAATGACTCTTGATTTTTACGTACCAGTCACCTGAGATCCCAAAGCACAAGAACTCGAAGCCTCAGAAGTAGGACTTATCGTCCACGAATGCCAAAATTCACTTTCCGAACTCAAGCGATTTCTCGCAAGCGAAGAAAAATCCTGAAAACTCATCTCTCCTGGGATTTGGGCAGGATTTGGAAAGGCAATAGTGGATGGAAGAATATCTTAATAATTGTAAACATTATGAAAACATTTATTACACATAGCTTACATGATCATCCTGAAGAGATTCTCAAAAGTTCTTTACGTAATTGTCATGCAATATGACTTCATTCTCTTGTATTTGAAAATGGACCTCGAAAAATTCGCATGTTTTATACTGATACGAAGCATGAGTTATGGAAAAATACTCCTGAAGATTTTTCAAATGCATGACTTTCACTTGGATTTCATCCTCATCATTGCAATATCACTCTCGCTCCACTTGTGTGAAAGATACTCAATTGGAATGCTACAGAGGATATACACTGAGATTTAGAACTAGAAAAGTATAGATTTGCATCTCACATACGATCTGGAGCATGAGGATTTGAACTTCTTGAAAGAGATGTACGACTCAAAACAAAAGATATTCTCACTCTCAGACCAGGAGAAAGTATTTTTCTCTCTGCTAAAACGATGCATACTGTATGAGTGGAAAGATGAGAACAGGCCGCATGGATGGTATATGAAGGTAAGGAAAATCCTCAGCGTGATGAACGTTGTTATAGTAATATTGATTTGACGAATTGGACTCCAGAGTGACTCTATCATCCGTATCCTCACATCGATTCGATACATACTGACCTTGTTCGACTTGGCATACTCTCATAATGTTTGCAAATATTTTTATTTTCTCTATACTAAGTGTATTATCTACAAACACCTTCTATGCTCATCCCTCCATCACAGCAATTTGATATTTGGTGACCAGAACTCACGATCCCTGTTCTCGCTCTGGATATCGTAATATTTACGATCTATAAAGGAGAGCTCTGTGTTTTAGTGACCAAACGAATCGAGGACGGAGTCCATGGATACTCTCTGCCTGGAAGTATCGTTTCAAAAGGATTTACTTTGGAACAGAACTTTGATGAGATGCTCAAAAGAAAGACAGGAATCAGCTCTGGAGTCTATAAAGAGCAGCTCTATACTTTTGGAGATGATGTGCATCGTGATCCTCGCGGACACGTCATAGCACTTGCCTACTATGCGCTCGTAAAGGCAGAAAACTTTTTGACGCAAGTGGATTTTACCCAAGTCGATATCGTTACGATAGAGCAAGCTCTTTCTCTCAATCTCTTTTATCAGCATGGAGAAATCCTTCGCTACGCGCTCGATCGTCTCAAAGGAAAACTGGGATATACGGATATCATCAAAAATCTCCTGCCAGAGACCTTTCGTATCTCACAAATGCAAAAGCTCTATGAGATTATCCTCGGACGTAGTCTCGATAAACGAAATTTTCAGAAAAAGATATTCTCGCTTGGAATCATTGAAGAAACAGGTGAAAAAGATACCTCCACCAATCGTCCTGCAAAGCTCTATCGTTTTGGTGAAAAGAGAAGTTTAAAATTTATAGATATGCTCTAAATACTCCTTATGGAAAAAATCTCAGATACACAACTACAAAAACAACAAATATCTGGAGTCAAATGTACTGAAGTAGTTCAGGGATTTGCTGATTGGGTTTTGATATTACTCAATTTTGAGAAAAATTTCTATCTCTATCCAGAGAGAATCTCCTACCACCTCTCCCCGAGCGAAAAAGAAACCCTCTCACTTGCTCAAGAGATAACGTGACTCTTGGAACAAGATGATGTGCAAAGTGCGCTTGATATATTTCAGGAAAAAACAGCTGAAAATACCTCTCGAGTTTGGCATTAGAATTAATGTCAGCTTTGTTCACATTTTTTCTACAATCTTCGTGCAAAACCTGTTAAAAAATCCCACATACTGCGGGATTTTGTTATTTTTCGCAAAATCACTATGTATTTTTATTGACAAAACATAATTTTATATAACCTCATTTTTTAGAAAATATTTTTAGAGAAAATCAAGTATTTATATCTATTTAAAGCCATTTAACACACACATAAAAAGAACAAAAAGAATTGAAATATAATCAAAAAATCTCGTTCTCAAAAAGTTTTTTTCATACTTGCTTTGACGAAAACGATTTTGTGATGTATAATGCAAGTATATTTTAGTTCTAATGTTTAGAAACTATGAATCCTCAATTACCTAGAGCTATAGATGGTCATGTAGACTGAGTTCAAGAATGTATACCACAAAAATGAGGTATTCTTTCAAATAGTGTGAAAACTTTAGCAGCACTTGCTGTTTCTTGTATTCTAGCTTGAAAACCACAAGAAGTACAGGCTCAAGAGACATTTCAGATACAACCAGCTGTGTATGTTATCCCCTACAATGATTTTCAACAATCAAGTGAGCAACCAATGTCAGAAGCAGAATATAATCGAATTGTTGATGAAATGACTGCTGATATTCTCCAGAGACAAGAGGCAGGAACTGATGAAATTGAGCCTTGAGTAAGCATAGCGAATGTTTTAGAAGCTATTAGAATTATTGGCGATGATACACTTTTTACGAGCTTTGTATGATTTTACGCAGGAAGTAAAGACTCAGCTTTTGCAGCAAAAGAAATTTTTGAGAAAATGACTGATGCTCAAAAAGTTCCAGTGATTCATGCAGAAGCTATTAATCTTGGACGTGATACGTATGTGGAAAATGCTCTTCTTTTTGAACCAAGATATATAGAAGGACGTTTAGCGAATGCTCCAATTGAAGAAAAACAAAGACGTGCAAGAGAAAGTTTCGATCATATCATCTCTGCTATCATTTGAAGTGGTGAAGTAACAGATTTAGATTCTACACTTGATTTAGTGAAATATTCACGTGATTTTGTTGAAGTATACCTCATGGATCCTAGATTTTCTCAAGATTTTCCACAATGAGCATTGACTGAAGTTTTGCGATTAGCTGATATGCAAGAAGAAACTGCTGCAATGAGAGAAGAAACTGCTGCAATGAGAGAAGAAACTGCTGCAATGAGAGAACGCAATAGACAAGCTCTAATTGATATGGCAAAAAGAATTGAAGAAAGAAGAGCATGAGCATAGTATTTTTGACAAAGACTTTCTAATTATGCTATAATGATAGGGTATACACCTATCATTTTTTTTATGTCTGAGATCTTTCCATCTCTCGAAAGTGAAGTTTTTGAACCAGTAGTACACACTCCTGAAACTCAAGAAACTGTCGAAAATTTACTCCCATCTGAAATAGAGGAAGTTCTTTTAGACGAATATTCGTGGGATACAGAAAAATGAAATCAGCAAATAGAGTATGAAAAGCTTCAATCATATTTTTGAAGACCTGAAAATAATTCTCAAAAAGAAGAATTTATAGAGATTGTTCGTTCTAAAGACCCAGTACAAATACAAGATTATATTTATGAAAATGGATATCCGATAAATGGGACCACTTTTCAAGCATTTTTAGTAAATTTTTGAGTCATTAAAGAAGATATTTGAATTCAAAATATAACTGTAGAAGCAGCAGCTATTGAACAGCAATCAGAACAAGAAGCAGTACAAGAAGCTGAAGCAGAAGTACAAGAAGCTGAAGCAGAAGTACAAGAAGCAGAAGCAGAAGTAAAGGAAAAAGTAGACACTTTTCAAGAATTATTTCAAAATATTCCTCAAGCATCGCTTTCTTCCCCTGAAATAGACAGAATACTTGCAAATATAGCAACTCTGAGTGATCAAGATGAATCTAATAATGTTTCACAAGAAGCTATTATTTCTCAGATAGAATCATTCTTTCAAAACCTCGAGAATCGTCCTGAGGATTTTCAACAAGTTGCACAAACATTTTATAATGAAAGTCCTCAAGCATATGAGGAATATAAAAGCTATGCTCTTTCAGTAAATCCAAATCTTCAAACTCAGTTTGATACATTTTCACCAACTCTTCCTGATGTAGATTGAGAGGTTCAAAGAGCACAGATTAAAGCGGGTCTCGGAGTAGTCAACGGAAATGAAGAAATACGCAGTTTTTGAAACTATCTCGAAACATCACAGGATGGACAAGTCACTCGTATGAATATAGGAGATATCCCCCCTACTCGTACAATCGGACTTGAAGGAAGTAGTTTGCGAGTAGATACCGATGTGCCTATCTGAGATTTCTATCCTGCGATTTCAGAACAATGACTTGCCTATGAAAAAGCAAGTGCTGAAAATATGCCAAAAATTCATGTTCTCAAAGCATTACAAGGTTCTGAGGTACAATTTTTTTTACAAAGTGATGATTTTAAAGATCCAGGTATGACCGTTTGAAATGCCTTGCTTCATATATCAAATATGCTTTGACTTGGGAATAATCCTGAAACACTCAAGAAAATTCTTTGACTTGGAGAAGGAGTGAAAAAAGAAGATATAGTAAGAATTATTTCAAATACGGGAGATATTGCTGAAGCCCAAAGAAAACTTGAGAAAGAAGTGAATGATAAAAAAATAGCTTATGAAAAAGCTCTCACAAGTCATATGAAAGAATATCGTGACAGTTTGCGTGAACGAGATGAAATCGCAAAAAAAGCACTGCATATTTGTAAAAATGCAGGATTTGATATGCTCGATATAGACTATATATTGAGTCAACTTTCTGGAAGTCAGGTTCCAAATATCGGAGTCAGTTTTGATAAAAATAATATCGATATCGCAACGCTCCATTTTGGTCAACCCAATGGTGAAGCTGCAAATGAAAGCAATTTTGCACAAAGAATTTATCGTACTATGAATATGATTTTATTTCAAAATCCATTTGGGACAGATACAGATGGGAATCAAGTTGGATTTGATCTTTCAGCGATAGCACGCTCCCCTCAATGACAATTTAAAACTCCAAATGAGATAAGAAATCTTTTAGAAACTCAAGGTATCCTCAATCCAACTACCTGAACTATGAATAAGGTACTCGTGATGCAGCGATTTACTCAAGGAGTCAAAACAAACAAAGCACGATAATCCCCTTCCACTAAATGTAAGAATCGTGTAAGAAATAATTCATCCAAATCATTTTACATCTCTGTGACAAAATCTATAATAGAAGGACTTTATATCTTTCTCATTTTTTATGAAACAGGCAAGATTTTTTATTCGCTTCCTGATACTTGCAGGAATAATCTGAGCTCTCGGTATCAGTAGTGGACTCTCTACAACTTATGCACTCTCTGGACCTGGAAAAAATATTATGAATTGTAGTAGGAGTAATGCAAGTAGTCTCGAGGATGGAAAACTAGCGTGTTATGGAATCTGGGATCAAGGAGATGAGTTTGGATGAGATACAAATATGTGTCCAAATAATGAAAATGGGGATGGAATTTTTGCACCAAAAACAGGATGTGTTATAAAAACGAACATTTGTAAGAGTGGAGTTGCAACAGCAACGGCTTATCATACTCCAAATAAAATATCTGATGATCAAAAAATAAATACGATTATTGAAAATTTATGAGCTGATGCAAATGCTGTTACCTCTCACGTTTTAAGACTCTGGGAGTATACTTGTGGGAAAAATGTAACTCCCGCAGAAGAAACGGGGATTTTAAGTGTCTTTGCAGATGGGACACTCGTGATGACTGGAGTAGATATGTCCAAAAGTGTTGCTCTCACTCAGTGTAAAAGTAAAGCCAGTTCCTATCCAAACTCTGAAATCAAGTGCAGCTGGAATAACTCACAAATCTACTATGTTCCGAAACCAGAAACAAAAGCGACACTTTTGATGTATGTAGATGGGAAAATGGTATACTCACAAACAAATCTCACTCGTACTCGTGCACTGTGAGATTGTCAGATTGAGTCAGGAAAATATAAAAGTGCTGAAATTCGCTGTAATTGGAATGGGGAGGAAATTTATTATATTCAAAAACCAGAAACAAAAGCGACTCTCTATGTTTATATAAATTGAGTTTTAAATCTTACTAAAGAAAATCTCACGCGTGAAAGTGCAGGGATTGAGTGTAAATCTCGCTTACAACAATATCAAAACTCAGAAGTAACATGTACATGGAATAACTATACTATAACTTATGCTGAATATATCATAACAATAGATGGAGTCTCTAAAAATTATACTATTACCAAGGAAGAAGCAATTAAAAATTGTGCTGCAAATAGTGAAAAGCTTCCTTATAAAACTATAAAGTGTACATGGAACGGGATTCAAATATGATATTATGAGGCAAAAGAAAAAGTTTCAACCTATGTTTTATACATCGATGGAAAAAACTATTGAGCAAAATATGATGTCACTTATACACAAGCAAAAGAAAGCTGCCTCAATGCAAGAAATGTATATAAAAATAATGATATAGAGTGTAAATGGGATAATAATACATTCTATAGCTCAGAAGGAATCGATGATGAACCTGAGTATTGTTGATATGGGTATGAATATTTGCTCGATATCGATCGCTGTATAAAATCAAGCTCTCTCACCTACTACAGTCTGATGAAACGAGAGTTTGAAACGACGATCAGTCGACTGAGTGTTTCAAAACTCAAAATCGTCCTTGAGAGAATCGAAGATATCGAGTATCGCTATAGCGAAAATACCACGACTCGACTCAAACTCGAAGCACTAAAAATCATAATCGAAAAAGAAATTCGTGAACAAGAAGGTGATGATTTTGATTTTAGCGATTTGTTTGACTAAAAAATACTACAAAAAATACTTCTCATATGAGAAGTATTTTTTTAGAGAACATTTTTGGTGCCCAGAGAGAGACTCGAACTCTCACGACCGAGGCCGGGGGATTTTGAGTCCCCTGTGTCTACCATTTCACCACCTGGGCAAGCGCATTGCCCCAGTATTATAGTGAAAAAATATGTTTTACAAGTAAAAAAAGATATATTTAACATACGCTGGGATTTCTCGAAGAAGCGCATATATGTCTCGCTTCTCAAAATATTTCGGAGCAAATCCATACACCTGAGAAAATAATGCTTGTTGCAATGAAAGTTTCACACGAGCCATATGGAAATATTGTGAAATCCCTACTATGGGAAGTCACTCAAGATTCTCATTTTGAGCGAAAACAAAACTATTTTGAGAACTATCCTGTGTAGTGTATCCTCTTGAGTCAATAAATATCTTCTCATTGGGAATTCCCTGTTTCACGAGATACTCTTGCATCTTTTTTGCTTCATCATGCCCCTCTTTTCCGACTGCTCCACTCACGATAATTTTCTCTGTTTGAGAGTTCAGCGAAACTTCAAGAGCAGCATCAAGTCGAGCTTTGAGACGCTGGGAAAGAGTTCCATCCTCATGCACTGTATTTCCATACACCACAACGATAACTGGAGTCTCACGTGGAATAATATCATTTTTGAGTCACTCTCAGAGTAAGAATATGATCCCTCAAAAGAGGGAAAATACAAAAATCAGAGTGACTTTTAGGATATAGGAAAAGATTTTACCAAAATTCATACCAATAGATTATAGAATGAGTTGTGTTTTGCATTGCTACTCCTGAAGCTCGACCATGATTCCAATTATTTTTCTCATATGGTTGTATATGAAGTCCTATAATTTCATAATTTTTTATATCTTCTGAAATAAGGAATTTTATTTCAGAACTATCAAATACAAAATCAGGGAGTACTACATCTTTATTTTGTGTTTCTTTGAAGGACGCAGATAATTTCTGAAAATCTGCTTCAGAAAGTTCTTCTTTCAGGATCAAATGTCCTCCTCATTGTAAAAATTGAGGAGCAAATGAAAATTTTACATTTTCAGCATTTCTATGAATTTTCTTTGGAAAATGTTTTACGTATTCGTCAGTTCAAAAATCTTCCCGTATTCCCTCGTATCTCCAAAGGCTATTTACTGGATTAAAGGACATAGAAATGCTTTCGAATATAGCTACAATTGGGGTAGTAATAATAATCAAAAATGTAAGAGCTGGCAAAATCAAATATCTTACCCATTTTCAATATTCTCTCCGATATACCAAAAGATATACAATAAGTGGAGGAATAGTACAAAGAAAGGTTCACACAAAAATTATATTATTGAAAAAAAGCCATATTCCTGAAATAATTGCAATAAGAGATAGAGTTATATACATGTTTTTATTCATAGAAACTTTGATTACTCATATATATATCTTGGTTTTTCTTCGAACTTCAAATAAAGTTCTTATAAATACAATAAGAAATAAAAATAAAATGAACTAAAAATAAAGATATATAAAAACAAAAATAATAATACGTGGTATTATTGGGATACATATTTTCTCATATATCAACTATAAGAGTATACAAAAGTAGAATAATAAATGACTGTAATAGTATAATATATTTATATTTTTTATAAAGATAGGAAATAAGTATATAAAAAGCGCAACATATTCATGAAATAAATAAAATTCAAAATGTTCATTCATCCTCTCTCATTATAATAAAAAAATCATGATCAGAATTTATAGCAATGAGGGTAATATAAAAAATACTTATCATCGAATACCATAAATGTTCAGAAAATCCTATCTCATATTTCATTGTTTATTTTTCATTACTTATTATTTTAACAATCTCATTATGAATTTCTTCTCTACTTAATCATGAAAATTCCTTATCCCCTCTATCATTATATTTTTTATTTTCTAACACATCATATAAAAAATAATAACTTCAATCAAAACTTAGAGTTAGATATTTGTTATTGTAAAAATCAAGTTCTGCATTTTCATAACTAACATCTCAGGGAAAATAATAATATATATATTCATCGTTTGGATTACTATTCAATACATATAGTGATAGCTTCGATACTTCAACTTCTTTATAATGAATATAATTTATATCATGTTTGAATATAGCCCATCCATTCCAAATGTAAAATTTTCCTCATATAAAGAGTATCTATCATTATTAATAACAACAGAGTCAATATAGTGATAATAATCTGTTGCGTTCTTTCAATACATATAGATTATATAGAAAAATACCGCAAATAATCATATAATCATTATTAAAGATGAAAATATATATATAAATATTTTAATAATTTTGCCCATAGGTATTATAATTTACTAATTATTTCTACTTTCCACCAATAAGTTGTTCCTGATAAATTCTTTTCAGAATAATTTCAAATGAATTATCTTTCTTTGCCAATAATTTCAAGAATTTTATTATGTATATTGTTTCTAACCCATAGATAGAAGTCTTCTTTGTTATTGGTTATAGATATTTCTTTCTCATTTTGCCATACCTCATATGGAGATTCTATATTTTCAATTAAATTATCTGACTTTATATCATATAAAGCATAGTATAAATCTGCAGATTTTAATAACAGATATCCTTTTGTATTAATTTCAATAGTGTTTTCTATAAATTTAGGTCATTTTCAAGCATATAGAGTTATAATAACATCAGATTGCCAATCACTTCCTTTTTTATGAGCTACAAACTTTTTTGTTTCTGTAAAATCTTTCTTAGGTATTTTTAATACTACTAAATAAGGATTTTCTTGAAAGCTAGCAGGATGCTCATATAAAGCATAAGTTATATCATTATTACTAATACTTGACTGATATTTTAGATATTCTGCTCAAAAAATATTTATAAAAACCTTAATTCATAATAATAGAAAAACAGTAAGTATTAATATAACAAATCAAAAAATAGTTATTTCATGTTTCATAGATTTAATATTTAGCTTTTATAAGTGATTCCCAATAATATATCTCTCATTTTAAATTTGTTTGATGATAATATCAAAGTGCATTTAAACTATCAACTAATCCATCTCAATATTCAGCTTCTTCAGGAAAATCATAATTATCACTTAGATTCTAACAGGAGTCGCATAGATTAAGAGAAGTATGAAAGAAGATTTCATAAGGAGTTTTGTAATTGAGTCTTTTTCTCGGTCTTAAGTTTATAAGTCTCACGTAATATTTCAACTGTTTTTCAGAAATACTCGAAAAATCCATTCATTTAGGAAAGAATTGTCTCAGAAGTCAGTTTGTATTCTCATTTGTTCCT
>JAMIGJ010000098.1:0-2794 GCA_035905775.1 Candidatus Altimarinota bacterium | reverse complement strand
CTTCTATTTCAAAAAAAGCTTTCTTTCACACATTTTTTTCTCCTGTGAACGACTTTTTTTCTGAGTTTTTTTCTTTTTATCTCTCCCTATCTGTGGCATCTACAAAATATCACAGGAGAGTGGGGACTCACGAATAAATGAGCAAGTAACCTCAGACAAGCTGAGCTTCGGGGTACAGAGCATATGGACGATGCAGGATTTGAGCAGGCAGTTGCAGAGCTTACCCCTGATAAACAGCATCTCATCGCAGGATTTGCCGGAGGGATGAAATATGAGAGACCTCAGATTGAGGGAAGTCTCACCGAGAGCTTTCTCGAAAATCCAGGGAAAATACTCGCTCGTATCGGAGAAAATCAAAAAAAACTCTTCACGAAAAATATCCCCGAAATTTTTTTAGGAGACAGTTTTAAAATCTATTTTGGAGATGATGCTCGATTTGGAGGAAATATATTTTTTCTGCTTTTTCTCCTGCCCCCTTTTTCTATCTTGATTTTTGGTTTTTGGAAACTTTTCCAGCAAGAAAAAATATATTTCTCCCTTATTTTCTCTCTTTTTGTTCCTGCGCTGATATTTTTTACGCTCTTTTTTACCCTCAATCGTTATTTTATTATATTTCTTCCTCTGCTCCTGATGGTTTTTACCTACGGACTTTCACATCTCTTTCAGATTTCAAAAATTCTTGGAATAGTATTTTTGGGAAATATGCTCTCTGTATCACTGCTTTCTTGTCTCGTATATTGGAACATAGAGTCTCCAAAAGACGACACATATGCTCTGAAACAAGAGGCCTGAATCTGGCTCTGAAAATATCTTTCTTGAACACAAGAATCACAGACTCCTGTAAAAAATAATTTTTCCGAATCGTGAGAAACTGTTTGAGTCCCAATAGAAGATTGGTCGAGTTTTTCGAGCGATGAGAAAAAATTATTTTCGAAACAAAAAGAAAGCTTTGATATCATGGAACGCTTTCCTATCGTCACCTACTACAGTGGAGTCAAGACACGCTTTATCACTCCCTATACTGACTCTTCAGATGATATCCGCACCTATGCGCTCTATAATACTATAGAACTCCTCGTCGTGGATAGTATGGACTTTCTCAGCTATCGTCCTAAACTTGCAGCTCTGCTTGAAAAAACACCAGAAGGATTTACCAAGCTCAAAGAGTTTCACAATGAAAAATGACACAAAGTGATTTTGTACCTGGTAAAAAAATAATATACTGCTTCTTGTATATTATTTTTTTATATATATTTTATGATGAAAAAAATTCTCGTACTGAGTATCATCGCTTGTTTTCTCTTTCAAAACACGGCTTTGTATGCACAAGACTATAGTATGAACGCTCTCATCCTCGCTCGAAATGAACTCTTGCAAACAAAAAAGGGGAAAAGTTATGTAACCCAGCTGGAAATGGCACTTCCAAAAATGACAGAAATACAATTAGAAGGTATACTTACAAGAATCAATACTCTCTCTGCAGATTCTCAAAATCTTTCAAAAGCACAAACAGCACTGATACAGTATATCGACCTTGCGATACAAAAAGAACTTCTTACTCGTAGTGGAAAACTCAGTCAAAGTGAGATCCAAGAAATAGAAAATACAGCTGCTCTCTCAAAAGTACAAACGCAAGCTGTAGAAACAGATATCATTGCAGCACAAAAACTCCTCCAAAAAAATCTTGAAAATACGATGCAATCTCTGCAAAAAACATGGAAGAGCATGAGTTCCTACGAAGAAACTGGAACGATGAGTATGGATTTTGATATGAACCTTGAAAATCTTGGAACTATAGACTCTGGAATGTCTCTCAAAAATTATAGTGTAAAACAAAAAGATTTTGATCAACAGCTTTCTGGTCAATTTGAAGCATTTTTGAATGCATCTTTTGCAGGAGAGGATATCAAAGCACGTGGTTCATCACTTATAGATTTTATTTCAAAAGATGGAAATATGTATTTCCTCGCAAAAAATCTTGAGACAAAACTTGAACCAAGTGAACTTGAGGAAAGTATGAGAATGCAAGATATCATCGCGAAACTGAAAGAACTTGCAACACAAAATACCTATATCAAAATCTCTGACCCAGAAGCAGCGCAAGGGATGGAAATACTTCGAACTCTCTCTCCAGAGAGTGCCCTTTCTCAAAGCTCAAAACTCCTGCAAACAGCACTCCTCACTCCCATTGCAAAAAAGGGGGAGAGTTATGTACTCATCCCAAGCAAACATATGTGTGATAGTATGAAAGAACTCTCTTGAGTCTTTGACCCATTTGCAGGAAAGACATGTAGTGAGAGCCAATATAAAAGTATGCTCTCAGACATGCAAGGAGCTGGGATAGAAATCCTCTATACTCCTGGAATAAATAAAAAAATAGAAATTACTCTCAATAATACGGAGGCTCGTTGAAATATAAATATCAGCTGGAGTGAAAAAGCACTCAACTCTTTCAGCGGGAAGATAATAGATCCTGAAAATCCTACTGTAAATTATATAACGATGAGCTTTATTCCTCAAAAATCATTTGAAATGAAATGAAGAGTTGAAAATCAAGTATCTCTTGATCTCAAAGCCACTCTTTCTTCTACTGGCATTGAGACGCTTATGATCGACGGAAATATCGAGGAATCTCTCCTCATGAAGCTTCAGTATAAAGACCAACATCTCTCTAGCTCTCTGAGTTACGATGATGCCTATACAGCGTTTTCTTGTAGTTTGTTTGGACCTCTTACGAGTACCACATCACAGCTCGAAGGAAAATGTAGCTTTGACAGTGAAGAGCTCAAATATA
>JAMIGJ010000097.1:0-4670 GCA_035905775.1 Candidatus Altimarinota bacterium | reverse complement strand
CAATAGATTTTGAGTTCAAGTATTTGAGTCAAAGGAGATTAAAACCAACTTTCTTCTTTGAAAAATCTCCAATCATTTCATATATGCTGGTAAATGTTTTATCTGCATTTGTTTCATCGAGTTCCCCTGAAAAATCAAATACCATAATTCCATTTTCGAGCTCTCTTTTTTTTACTTCGATAAGAGTTTCCATATAATACTAAGCAGTTAGGAAAAATACAATACAAATTTATTATAGTATATTATTCATTTGAACGCAAATTTTTATGCTACTTTCTCAAAAAACACACAGCTATCATATTTCTCATATCTGAGAAATAATTCCTGACATACAATGACCAGCTCTTGTATATCTTTATGGAGAGGTATGAGCAGGAAAAACCACTTTTGTGTCCCATTTCTTAGCAAAAAATGTACACATACCACCAGAGGGGGTCACTTCTCCGACCTATGTGTATTATAATAGATATGACTCTGTTATTCATTTTGATCTCTATAGACTCGAAAACTACGATACTTTTATTTCAATTTGAGGTGAGGAGATTATAGAACAAAATACAGGAATTATATTTATTGAGTGGCCTGAAATTTTAGAGCCATATATTATTCCTGATATAAAAATATTTTTTTCTCATTCTCAAGAAGAAGAAAATATGAGAAATGTAATTATTGAGTATTATAAAGTCTAATTTTTTCGAGAAAAAAGGATAGTGAGTGTTTTAAGAAGAATTTTGAGATCAAGAAGAAAACTCCAATTTTCAATATAAAATAAGTCAAGTTCTGCTTCTGTTTGAAAATCATTTTTTTCACGTCCGTTTACTTGGGCCATGCCAGTGATACCAGGTTTCACGGTAAGCAGCCGCTGTTGATAGAGTTCATATTTTTGAACTTCTCGAGGTTGGTGTGGACGTGGTCAAATAATACTCATATCACCGCGTAAAACATTAAAAAACTGAGGAAGTTCATCGAGGGAATATTTTTCAAGAAATGTTCCAATCTTTGTTTTTCGAGGATCTGCTTGTATTTTGTAGAGAGGGCCATTTCGTATACTTTGCTTTGCAATCAGTTGCTTTTCAAACTCAATAGCAGGATCATGCTTATTTTCAGTTCCATAACTTTCTTTGATACAGTATTGCCATTTGAGGTAGCGAAATTTATAACAATTAAAGAGTTTTCCATTTTGTCCAATTCTTCTATTTTTATAGATGATTGGTCCACTTGAATCTTCAAAAAATATGAGTAGTGCAATCATAAAAAATAGGGGAGATAAAATAAATATGAAAACAAGAGAAAAGACTATGTCGAAACATCTTTTTCCTACTCTCCCCCAATGCTCAAGAGGAGTGTTTTGTAACTCGATTACAGGAGTTTGATTAATCAGAGAGAGAAGAGTACGAGTTTTAGTAATATCAAAATTATTGGTAATGTATCTATATCTAATTCAGTAAGTACGAGAAAGCTCCCATATTTTATAAAGTTCTTCTTTACTATAGTCACTGTCTATATAAAGTATCTCATCACAAAGATGTAAACTCATATATTCTTGTATTTTCGTGAGGTTTCATATATACGGTAATTCAATATTTCTTATTTCTTGAGAATTACTGTATCACACGATAGAGTAGATTTTTGAGGCAACTATATCACCCAAAATATGATGTATTTTTTTTTCTGAGATATTATTTATTATCAAAAGATTCCTTTTTGATATTTTTCAGTATTTCAAAAGTATGTTTTGCATTGCATTGAGCATGATACGTATGCTTATACTTCCAATAATAGCAGTCAGCATCGTATATAAAATAATCAGTCGAGGTATCTCAGCTCAAGTATAAAAAAATCATTTTCAAAAATACACTCAAACAGAAAAAAATACAAACCAATAAAATCAATAACGCATAATATCAAGTATTTCTTGAATTTTTGAATGAGATATTTGTAATGAGTAAAGCTTATGGCTCGCAAAAAGTCATATATAGAGAAATGATCACCATAATGCAAACATGTTGAGATATCCACTACTAATAGTTTGAATCGGGAGGTATACTCATGGTATCAAGTCTGTGATAAGCCGAATCTCCTTTGCTAAAAAAAATGCACTCCAAAGGATGACAAAATCAAATGGAATTTTTATGATAGAAAATATCAATTCGTGATGCTTCATGGCTCTCTAACTTAATACAAAGGATATAATAATATTGGTCAAGTTTGCTTTTTGCAAAACCTTGCATAATGCCTATTTTTTTCTATTATATGTGAGTTTTAGTAATTCTCAACAAAAAAAAATATGTCACACGATGGAAAAGAAAAACTCTCTTTTTTCTGAAACTTTGTTCTTGAATTTCGGTCAATCATAGGAGATGTGTTGTTTGTGTATCAACATTTTTTTCACTGGACGATTTCTCGTATTTTGATATCAGTGTGGAGTATAGTATTGGGAATACTTGTTTCAGTTCCATTCTTTCTTTTTGCGGTTCTTATGGCATGGATAGATCCTATATCGTGGCTTGCGTATTTTCAAGATACTGCTGATACGCATATGGTATTTGATCATCTTGCGAGTCATCCATACTGGTTTGTTAGTATACTTTTTCTTCTCTTAACCTCTGCAATTGTTTTTTTGCTCGCATCAAGTTACTCATTGCTTTTAATGGCTCGTCTCTCCTATAAATATACTCAGAGAAAGCTCCTTGATTATACGAAAAATCTCTATATGTCATGGAGGCATATAGTAACTTTTATGTCTCTATTTAGTCTCAATTTTGTATATATCCTCGCTCCTGTTATGATTTGGTGTGGATGAGTATTTTTTGTATACTTTTTCTATCATGCAGAACATATTTCTTTTTCTTTTCTGTCATATAGCTTGCTGGCACTTACTTTGATACTCATTTTTGCTGTAGCATATGTATCCTATAGAATACTTTTTTGATATATTGTTCTTGCAACAGAAAAGGATCCCAAAAATATACTCAAGGCACGAAAGTATTTGCATCATTCCATAAAAATTACACGATGAAAATATATTTTAAAATTTTTCTTCTTGCTTGCGATATATGCTCTGATTACCTTTCCATTTCAGTATATAGATACGACTCTCAATGCAAAAGTCCAAGGACTCAAGGATGCTCTTGAGTTTAGAGTCGAGAAAATAAATAATATTGATGCGGCAGATATGCCCTACTATGAATTCGTCAATGAAGAATATAAAGGATATAGCGATACACAAATCGTTGATTCTATTATGAAGTATTCTTGGGTAAGTGTTGCCTACTTTATATTCTATACTCTGGTGTTTGGATGACTTTTCGTGACGCTTCTGACTTCGTTTTACGTACGAGTTTTAGAAAAGGATTATAATAACGCGTAACATACTATAGTGAAAATACTAATATTTTGAGATGTGTATGGAAGATTATGAAGAGAAGCTCTGAAAAAAGAGCTTCCAGTTTTACGTGAAAAATACAAATCTGATTTTGTCATAGCAAATATTGAAAATGCAACAGGAGGGAAATGACCGATAAGCGAACATGCACGTGAGTTGTCGTCTACGTGAATTGATGTAATGACGGGGGGAGATCATATCTTTGATAATGCTCCAAATATTTATGATTATTTTCGAACTCCTTGATGTAATTTGATTCGTCCAGCAAATTTTTATGAAAGTATACATAGCGTAGTTCAAGGGAAGGGATACATGATTGTTCAAAAATGAGAGATGAGACTCCTCGTGATTCAAATCATAGGGGAAGTATTTATGAATCATAAAGTCTATAATCCGTTTCTTTGTATCGAAAAAATGCTCTCTGAAGTACCAAAAGAAGAATATGATGTGTGTGTGGTTGATTTTCATAGAGAAACTACGGCAGAACTCTATGGAATGGCCCATTTTTTAGATGGGAAAGTACAACTCGTGTATGGAACTCATACCCATGTCCAGACCAATGATGCACATATTCTCCCAAAAGGGACAGCTGTTTTATGCGATGTAGGAATGAATGGTCCTCTCAATTCTGTGATTGGAGCAGATTTTGCTTCGGTGGAAAAAAGATTTCTTTGAGGAATACAGAGAGGAAAAATCGAACAGCAACTTACTGGGCTGGCTCGTATCAATGCACTTTTTATCGAAATAGAGGATGAAAGTAAAAAAGTACAGCATTTTGAAACTATTTCATATACGGTATAAACTATGTTCAAGCGAAGAATTATACTTTTTATTATACTGCTCATTGCGATGATGAGTGGATTGAGTTTTTTTCTCTTGCTTCATTATTATGATCCCTATGAAAATAAGATTCTAGCACTCTCTTTTTTAGTGTGAAGTATTATATTGAGTTGTACGAGTAGTTTCACTCTCTTCCTATATATGATAAAAAAAGTATACTATCGAGGTGAAGTAGGCATATATCATGTCAGCTCAAGTATCAGGCAATCATTTTTTATAGCTTGTACTGGCCTCTCTGCATTTGTATTTCTCTATTTTCATATTCCTTATATGCTTCCAACACTCTTAGTGTGAATTACTTTTTTGCTTTTAGAGTTCTTAATCCAGTGAAGTTAGTATGAAAATCTTTTCTTCCATAATCCTGATAAGCTTTCTTGCTTTTCTCTTTTGACAGAGTGTTTTTGCTTTATCAAGTGTAGAAAAAGGAAAGATTTTAGAAAATTTT
>JAMIGJ010000096.1:0-19814 GCA_035905775.1 Candidatus Altimarinota bacterium | reverse complement strand
TAAGTTGTATGAGAAAAAGGCAGCCAATATAGGCCCATATAAGTCCTCAAAAATTTGAAAAATTTTGAAGAAGAATATATTGTCCTATGCTTCCTGATATGAGTACAAGACTTAGAAGTAGTACGGGAATATATCGAAGAAATTTCATACACGTAGCTAAGAAATAAAAGTACTTCTTTTCAAGACTAACAGGTTTTGTATATTTTTGCAAAAAAATCACATCTTTTTTGGCTTTTCAACAAGACTTGAATAAGTCTTTTTGATTCGTAGCCAAAAGAGCTTATAATTTGGATACAAAAAAAGTACGAAGTTTTCTTGTTTTCCCACATAAAAGCGAAAAAACTAGTACAAAAAATGAGAACACTGGAGAGACATTTTACCTACACTTTACACTTATTTATGGCATCTGAAAATATTATTACCTCAATAGATATCGGAACCTCAAAAATACGAACGATTATTGCGAGTTTTTGAGAAGATAAAGTGCGTGATTTTCATGTACTTGGAGTCGGAGTATCAAATTCTCATGCAATACGAAAGGGAAACATCCTTGATATGGAAGAATTTAAAAGTAATTTGGATAATTCTCTCGAAGAGGCAGAAAAAATGTCAGGAGAACAGGTTATGGGGGTGAATCTCTCATTTAATTCTTCATCTTTTGATGTGATTACCAGTAAAGGAATTATCGCAGTAGCTGGAGATGAAATCACACAAGATGATATCGAGCGAGTCCTCGATATGGCAAAAAATGGAGTAGATCTTCCAAATAGAGAGATTCTCAAAGTGGTCCCTGAATATTTTACCGTGGATCTTGAAGAAGGAGTAAAAAATCCAATTGGGATGTCTGCTCGTAAGCTCGAAGTTATTGCCAATATATTTTCGATGAATAAAAATATTCTTGGAAACATCAGAAAAGCAGTGGCAGATGTAGGAATCGAAGTATATGATATATTTCCAAATCTCTTGGCTTCAGCAGAAGGAGTTCTTACGAAACGACAAAAAGAACTCGGGGTAGTATGTATCGATATGGGAGCTTCAACGACAGGAATTACCGTGTATGAAGAAGGAGCTTTAAAATTTTCAAGTGTGATTCCTATCGGAGGAGATAGTGTCACTAATGACATCGCACTTGGAGCCAGAACCTCAATCGATGTTGCCGAAAAACTCAAAATTAATTATTCTCAAGTTGGACTCGATGAACTGGAAGTAAAACCCTATGAAATCCCACTTTCTGATATTTCACAGATGGAAGAAGGAAGTATCAATAATATCTATCTTTCACAAATAGTTACTGCGCGCTACGAAGAAATATTTTACTTTATCAATCAAGAACTCAAAAAAGCAGGACGTGATGGGATGCTTCCGGAAGGTGCTATCTTGGTTGGAGGGGCTGTCAAACAGCAAGGAATAGTAGATCTTGCAAAAAAATCTTTGAGGCTCCCCGTATTTATCGGGGTTCCTGTGGAAAAAGAATCTCTCACTGAAACCTCTATCTCTGACCCGGTTTTTGCCTGAGTGGTAGGAAGTCTGATTTTAGGAAATAGATATGCATCAAGAAGATCTCCAATACATATAAATATTACGTGATTTTTTAGCTCCATGGTAAAAGCATTTCGGAAACTGCTTCCATAAAGTTTTCCCTTATATTATAATTTACTTTTTTTCTATCTATATATGACATTGAAACGAGATGATAAACTTAAAAGCCTTCTTGCTCACAAGCCACAAAGAGTTCCAGCTCAAGTAGGACCTGAAGAAGTGAAACTTTCTGGATCTATTTCACCAGTTGCAAATATTAAAGTGATTGGAGTGGGAGGTGGAGGTCAAAATGCCGTAAACCGAATGATTGAAGCAGGGCTTGAGGGAGTGGACTTTATCGTAATGAACACAGATGTACAAGCGCTTTACGGATCACTTGCACCAACAAAACTCAATCTTGGGAAGATGATTACAGGAGGACTCGGAGCAGGAAGTAATCCAGATGTAGGGAAAAAAGCAGCAGAAGAATCACGTGAAGATATTAAGGCACTCCTCAATGGAGCTGACATGGTATTTATCACTTGTGGACTTGGAGGAGGAACTGGAACTGGAGCCGCACCAGTCGTAGCGGAAGTTGCAAAAGAAATGGGAGCACTTACTGTAGGAGTGGTGACACGACCATTTAGCTTTGAAGGGCAAAATCGTACCAGTAAAGCAATGGATGGATTTGATCTCTTGAAAGAAAAAGTAGACACGCTTATCACGATTCCAAATGATAGAATTCTTTCTATTATTGATAAAAAAACTCCACTACTTGATGCATTTTCTATCGTAGACGAGGTTCTGAATCAGGGGGTACAAGGGATTTCAGATCTTATTACACAACCAGGACTCATTAACGTAGACTTTGCAGACGTACGATCTGTTATGAGATCAGCAGGATCTGCACTCATGGGTATCGGATATGGTTCAGGAGAAAACAGAGCCATTGAAGCAGCACGATCAGCCATCGATAGCCCACTGCTTGACCTCTCTATCGCTGGAGCTCGAGGACTGCTCTTTAATATCACTGGGGGAACAGATCTTTCGATGTTTGAAGTGGATGAAGCAGCAAAAGTGATTACTGAGTCAGTAGATGCAGATGCAAATATCATCTTCGGAGCGACGATTCGAGAAGACTATGAAGGAGAAATCAAGATTACGGTAGTCGCAACAGGATTTGATGAAAACACTAACAAGAAATTTATCGAACAAAAATCAGAGTCTATGCGAGGAGGACACCAAACTGGATTTGGAAAACGAAGTATTTCTGACTCTCGTATCACTCCAGCACAGCCAACTATGCCAGAACCAGGGAACATGCGAGACGGGGAAGATCTCGATATTCCAACCTTTCTGAGAAAGAAGAGATAATATATAAAAATATAAATTACATATTTGACAAGTGATTTCAAAAAAATAGAATACAAGAAACGTATTCTATTTTTTAAATATTATTTTTTGTGGGAAATAAGATTTTTATACCTACTTGATGAGTCACTGAAGTATGAACAGGAGATGAATCAATAATAGAAGACTTGCATAATATAGTTACAGGTACTGTATCGTCTCTCTTAGATAGTGTAAAAATACCAGAAAGTAAGGAATTAATTCAAAAAAAACAAGATTTTCATGCCTGGATGAACGCACATCATGCGTATGAAGGAATAGAAAAAATTAGGAAAAATATAACTTTTCATGAGGATGGTATACACATTGAAACATCTATGTGAATAAAGATTCTTGCTTGGAAAGGACATGTTTTTTGATGAGTGAACACTCTTGGTGAAAATCTCAAGGAACAAAAATATAGTATCGAAGAATTATGCTCGATTATAGAGGCACTTTGAGGTCAAAGCGTTAATTATCCATACAAGCGTTGGGAAAAGATAGGATGACCAGAAATATCATCATTTCTCTGTAATATTACAGGATTAAAAAATGACAGACTTTATTGGTCTTCATCTGAACAAGAAGATAAAGTAGGGTTTGTATTAGGAATAGGTGTAAATAGTCATGAAGTGTTTATATTCAGACAAGTTCGACGTTTTCAGTATTCTTCATTAGCTTCCCAGAATTCATAATTCAATTCGTGCCTTTCTCAAAAATCCCAAACAAAAAAATCATAAAATCTTGCAAATATTTTTAGATGTATATAATAAAAATAACTTAAGAGAAACGGACGAGGATTTGCAGAGCAAGTTCTCGTTTTCTTTTAAAAATATTTTACTTTCACCTATTTCTTCCTCTTTCATAGAAAGGGGAAGATGCCTGAAAGGCAGATGGGGATAATTTATAACACTATGCTCGACGTACAAAAGATTCAGGCAGCGATTAATATGATTGCTGCAGAAAAGAAGATTCCAAAACAAAAACTCGTTGAGATTATCGAATCAGCGATAAAAACTGCGTATAAAAAGGACTATGGAAATAAGGATGAAAATGTAAATGTACATTTTGATCTGGAGTCTGGAGAACTCGAAATCTCAGTAGAAAAAGAAGTGGTTACCACTGTAACTGACCCAAATACACAAATCAGTTTTGAGGAACTCGGGGATGATGCTGAGGGATTTTCAGAAGGAGACGTGATTGAAATCGATGTAACAGACGAGGTACTTTCTCATGAAGGAGATGTTTTTGGCCGTATAGCTTCTCAGGCTGCACGACAAGTCATCATCCAAAAAGTAGCAGATAGTGAAAAAGAAAAAATCTATGACCTCTTTGCAGGAAAAGAAGGGGAAGTCGTAAATATGCGTGTGAATCTCGTAGAAGGAGGGAAAGTCGTGTTTGATTACAATGGAAATCAAGTGGTACTCCCAAAATCTGAGCAAGTAAGCCGCGATAGCTATGTTCCTGATAATCGACTCTATCTTTATGTTGCAGAAGTAAGTAGAGAAGAAAATAGTATCCCAAAAGTGGTACTTTCTCGAAAACGAGCAGAGCTTGTTCCTGCAGTATTTGCAGAGTATGTTCCTGAAATTGGAGAGGGTATAGTGAGCATCGATGCAGTAGTACGTCATCCAGGAGTAAAAACAAAAATTTTGGTAAGTTCAAATTATGAAGAAATCGATCCAGCAGGAACCCTTATCGGACAAAAAGGAATGCGAGTGAAGGCTGTGATGGAAGAACTCAGTGGAGAAAAAGTAGATATCATCCCAAATAGTGATGATATCCGAGATGTCATCGCACGTTCTCTCACTCCTGCTACGGTGGTGAAAGTAGAAGCAGGAAAAGACGAAGAGAGCTTTGTTGCCTATATCCCATACGGAGAACGAGCAAAAGCAGTAGGACGAGGAGGGATCAACGTACATCTCGCATCAGAGCTTACAGGATGTCAAATCTCTATCGAAGAACTTCCACAAACAGAAGAACAAAAAGCACAAGAGCAAGCAGCAGCATCTGACGAATAATCATACGGTATGAAAGTTATATTTTTACAACATGTCATTCATGTCGCAAAGGCAGGGGAGATTAAAGAGGTCTCTTCTGGCTATGCTGCGAATTTTTTGTTTCCACAAAAACTTGCAAAACCATATACTTCCGATATCGCAGAAAAACTCAAAGCTCAAAAACAAAAAAAAGAAGCCGATCGTCGAACGCTTCTTGGGGGAAAGCAAGAGATGATTGACGCACTTTCGGGACAAATATTTGAGTTTTTTCTCCCGACTTCTCAGACAAAGGTTCACGGAAGTATTCATCCGAAAGACGTAGCTGAGTATATCGCTCATAAGTATCGATTTCCTGTAACCAAGAAGCATATAGATTTTTGAGGAGTACACTCAAGTTTTAAAACGCTCTGACTTCATGACATCTATATTGATTTAGGAGCAAATTTTGCATGTAAAGCACAGGTAAAAATATCTCCTCAAGTCTAAAAAATGCAGTATCTCGGAATTGATTTGGGTGATAAACGTGTTTGAATCGCGATTTCAAGTGAAAATATCGCTTTTGCTCACAGTATTGTTGCGCGAGTCGACAGTATTAAGTATCTCAAAAAGCTCCTCTGTGAACATCCAAATATTTCAAAGCTCGTGATAGGATTGCCGTACGATTTGTATGGAAAAGATATGAGACAACTTGAAAAAACACAGAAATTTATAGAAAAATTGCGAACTATTTTTCCAGAAAAAGAGATGATAGGACATGATGAAAGATTTTCGAGCTTCTTGGCTTTGCAGGAAACGGGAGAACATCGAGATGACATTGCAGCAGCTCATATCCTCCAATCCTATATCGATATGCTTTCTTTGAAAGAGAGGAAGTAAAATATTTGTAGTTTTTCGTTCTTTTATGAGTTATTTTTCGAAATGGCTCATTTTTTTGACAGAAATATAAAAGTATGATGTACTAGAGGAGTATATATTACTTCAATAATTTTTGTATATGAAACATCTGTGGAAAATACTCCTTTTGATTCCTATTATCGCTCTTTTTCAAATTACCTACTCAGGTCCACTGGGGGTTGATAAGATTGACGTCGTAGATCAAAACACGATTAAAGTAACTTTAAGTGAGAATCCAAATCTCAAACAAGGGGATAATGAAGGAGAAATCACGATTCTCAATGATATCCGTATTGCAAGTGCCCTTGCGAAAGCTGGAACCAGCAATGAGGTAGAAATAATTTTGGATAAGCCTCTTCTGCCTGAAACGAGTTATAGTCTTCTCACCGTTGCAGGAGCTATAGGAAGTATTGATTTTACTACTCCAACAGGAGTAGAAGGATATTCTCAAACCAATGTCGCAAGTCTCGAAGAACAAGATATCGAATCAATCGAAATCGTAGATAGTACTACCTTGAATGTTACCTATAAGCAAACGGTGAGTGCAGGGAAGTATGATTATAAATTTCTTGCTGAAAGTTCAGTAGTGAGCATCGAGAAACCAAACTTTGAACTTCCTGAACTTCTCGTTCGAGTAGAACCACCTCTGGTGTCTGAACAAGACTATATCATGATGGTGATTGATCTCAAAGATGTAGATGGAAATCAACTCGAATTTGATACAGGAATCTATGATTTTAAAACTCCAGTATTTGCTGAAAACACCGTTCCTGATGTTTCTACTTCAAGTGGAGAAGTGCTTCCAGAACTCAATGCTGCAGGAGAAAATGTATCACTTCAAAAAGAAACGCTTATAGAAGAGCCTATCGTTGTAGGAGCTACTTCTCAGGAAGCTGAAGCAAATATCGCAGCTGTTGCTGCAGAAGTAAAAGAAACTCCAGCAACGGGAACAGCTACTTGGATGCTCATCCTTATGACACTTTCTATAAATGCTTTTTACTTTTATTCAAGAAGAAAAAAGACACAATAATCCTCTCAAATCTTGAAAAAAATAAAAAAAAATGCTCTAATATATAGGAGCATTTTTATTTTACAAAAAAATACAAAAATATGCAAAACGTTATAAAGGCAGAACATCCACTGCGAGACCAACTCTTGCAGGTGATGATCGATAATAAAGGAAGTGATATGTATATCACGGTTGGAGCTTTTCCTGCTATTAAAATTGCAGGGGAGATTACAAGTATCGATAGTGGAATCGAAGAGTTTTCATGGAAAGATACTTTTGAATTTGCGCAATCTCTGATTGATGAAAGACAGCATGAGAAACTTCAAAGAGAAAAAAATCTTGATTTTTCCTTTAGTTATGATGGAGCGAGATTTCGTGGAAATGTTTCGTTTCAGATGAATAATTATATGGTTGTTGTTCGTCTCCTCAATGCAGAAATTCCTGATATCGAAAGTCTTGGGCTTACGGATATCTATAAGGATGTTACGAAACTCTGACAAGGTCTTGTACTTGTAACTGGACCAACAGGGTCATGAAAAACAACGACCCTTGCAGCGATGATAAACTTTATCAATGAGAACTATAAAAAGCATATTATCACGATAGAGGATCCTATAGAGTACGTACATAAACATAAAAAATCTATCATCGAACAAAAAGAAGTAGGGAGAGATGTACCAGACTATGAAACGGCTCTGATTGGAGCGATGCGTCAAGCTCCACAGATTATATTATTTTGAGAGATGCGTAGTAAGAGAGAAGTTGAGATGGCTCTCACTCTTGCAGAAACTGGGCATCTCGTGTTTTCGACCCTGCATACTCGAAGTGCCTCTCAGACGATTTCTCGTATCATCGATATCTTTTCAGAAAGCGAAAAAGAACAAGTGCGTATGCAACTTTCTGATGCGCTGGTTGCAGTATTTTCTCAACGACTCCTGACGCGTATCGATGGAACAGGAGTGTATATGGTAAAAGAAATACTCTATAATAACTCTGCAGTTGCGAATCTCATCCGTGAAAATGATATCCATCAAATCCCAACTGCGATGCAAATGGGAAAACGAGACGGAATGCAGCTTTTAGAAGATGATATCATGCATCTCATACAAATGTGACTCATTACACAAGAAGAAGGGGTGAAATATGCCAATAATCCGAGGATGATTACTGATGGGACTTAGAAACAAAAAAATCTCGCTTTTGCGAGATTTTTTTGTATGTTTTACTAAAAAATATTAGTAAAGAGTAGTCATGTTATCACCGTTTTTAAGTCCAGTTGTAGATCCTGAAGCAGAAACAAGACCAGTTGCATCAGTTCCAGCAACTTGAATGTAGTTTCCTTTTACCACTGCTGTATTAGTAAGTCCATCAGCATTTGCAGTTTGACCTACTACTTGATAGTATGCGTTTTCAGATCCTGAAACAGCTATAGATACAAGATAGTCATTTCCAGAACTATCTTTAAAGTCAGCTCCATTTTGTTTTAGGTTAGAGAAGTTGATGTTACCAACTTGGTAAGTAACTCCAGAACCAACATTTGTAGCAAGAGTTACTCCAGAAGCAAATGTTCCAGTTACTCCATTTTTAGCACTTGTGTCTCCAGTAACAAGATTTCCAAGAGTGATGCTTCCGTCAGTAAGAGATGTTTCTACTGCAGAAACAAGAGTTCTGATATCAGAAGTTACCTTAGAATTCTTAGCGTCTTGTGAATACCCCTGAAGAGAGATAAACGCAATAGTACCGAGGATTGCAAGAATCGTGATAACTACGATGAGCTCCACGAGAGTAAACCCTTTTTGTAGCTTTTTCATGAGAAGAAAAGGTTACGAAAATAAAATAAATTAAGTTTTACACTTAAAGCTTTATGAATTTCTTCACCAAAGCTTCACACATAGTACTCAAAGCCTTGACGAAAATCAATTTTCCTATTACCTTTCCGCTTGCAAATACGACAAAGTATTTTTAAAAATGTTGTAAAATAGAGTTTAAAGATTTTTTGCAACTTCTCCCATTTGAAAGAACGGCATCATGATACCGATGATGATAGTCCCAACCAGCGCACCAACGATGACGATAACGATCGGTTCCATCATAGAAGACATATTTCCGATATATCGTTTGAGCTCATTATTATAGTTGATTCCTATCTTTTTGAGCGAAGTAGAGAGAGTTCCTGTCTCTTCTCCCGTACTTACGACATAGGCAAATTCTTCACTAAAGAGTTTATTGAGATAGACATTGGTTTCATAGTCGAGATTGAGCCCGAGGGACTTTGACATGGTTAGCCCTACTTCTACTTCATTTTTGATACGGATAATTTCTCGTTTATACAGGAGATTTGGTACTACTTTACTGGCTGTTTTAATAGACTCAAGCAGGAGTACCCCAGCATCAAGGAGTATCGTAAATGATTTGATAAAATAGATGATATTTGACTGACGCACGACCATCCCAAAAATAGGAGCTTTAAAAGCAAGTTTTGCAAAAAAGAGTTGTCCCGTGTAGGTGAGTTTGAAAAGTTTTACAGAGATATAAAATACGACCATTCATATAATGATTTTCAGCCATCCATAGATAAAAAAATCAGAAACATTTACGATAAATTGGGTGAGAGGAGGGAGGTCTGCTCCTGCTTTGGTAAATGCTTCGGTGATACGAGGAACGATAAAAATCATCATAAACACGACCATACACAAGGTGAGTATCAACAGGATCATTGGGTAAACCATCGCTCCTTTTACCTTTCCTTTGAGTTCGATACTTTCCAAGAGATTGGTATCGAGTTCCTGAAGGATTTTTCAAAGCTGTCCTGTTTTTTCTCCAACTTCGATGAGAGCTGTCGTAAGGGAGTCAAATACTTTTGGATATTGTAACATAGTCTCATGAAGTGCGATACCATGATCGATGTTATTTCGCATTTCTTCAACAATTTTTTTAATGAGTGGATTTTTTGACTGTTTTATAAGGATTCAGAGAGCTCATTTTACATCGATTCCAGAGTTGATAAAGATAGAAAATTTATTGATAAACTGCCAGACATCTTTTTGTCCAGCCTTCGAAAAGAGAAGTATTTCTTTACTTCATTTTCGAGCCACTCAAAACTCTGATTTAAGCTGTTCTTTTTGTGCTTTTTTGAGAAGCGCAATCAGAGCAGTGTTATCAAAGTTTCAGTTTTTATCGTAAAATTTTTTTTGGAATAATGCCATAATTATATTTTTTTATATGTTTCCATCTTTTGCGATAATATCATTGCACTCTTGGATTACGGTACTAAAATCTTTTTTCTTATACAGTTCAAGCAGTACATTATATTTATTTTCCATTTTTGTATTTCGTTGACCTATCTTATATGCTTCTTCATTATCAATCGCTTTTTTGAGATAATAATTGATTTTTTTATGTATAAATCCTTCTTTAATATATCTCGTTGCTTCTTGCTTAAGTTTGAGAAATTCACCAGTGTAATAGAGGCTTGAGAGCATCGAAATAATCAGTTGCGTTTGTTTTTCTTTTTTTATTTCAGCGAGTTCTTCTTCCAGTTCTTCTTTATTTTTTCCTTCGAGACGCTTTACATCTTTTCGAGAAAGCCCTTCTTGTGCTTTTATTTTTGCGAGTTCGTCAGATTCTGCTGTTAAGAGATCTTTTTCACTATTTCTACGAAATATCAGCATAGTGGTATCATCTGAAAAACTCGTTCCTCATTTATAGAGTTTGAGATCTTCAATCAGAGAGTTATAAATCTCCTTGATATCAGAAGTTCCTTGTGCAATCTGAAGAAACATTTTTTCGAGTCGCTCTATTCCATAAATTTGATTTTCTTGCTCTCAACGTGCTTCAAGTACTCCATCACTGTAACTCAGGATAACATCTTTGTCTCATATTTCTACTGTTTTTGGTTTTATGTCTTCTATGTTTTTTATGAGCCGTATTCCTCCTGCGAGCCCTCAAGCGATCACCCGATCTACTTTTTTTGTTTTTGCACGATAGATGAGTAGGGGTTCATGTCCCATACCTGAGACATTAAACGCATTTTTATAATTTTTATCGATTTCAAAAAAAAGTCCGGTTACAAAGTTTTTACTTTGGAGATTTTCTTTGAGCGTATTATTTACCATATAGGTCAGATTGACGATGTCGTCTTTTGGAGCTTCGTCTTGAAATACTTTTGAAAGCACAGAGACGATAAGACCTGCTCGTACTCCATGACCCGTCGCATCACCGATATAAAAAGTATATTTGTTTTTTGTTTCTGTAAAACCAATACTGTCTCCAGAAATCTTGTCTGATCCAAGGATTTTTCCGTAGATATCAAAACCAATCATATTTTTCTTTTCTACTTCTTTGATGAGACCTTTATGAATATTCTCGAGTTTTTTTTCTGCGATTTCTTGTTTTGCTTTTGATTCTTCTTCGATAAGGATTTTTACTTCTTCGATGAGCTTTTTTCGTTCTCGTCTTTCTTTGAGTTTTTTATGGAATTGTATTGCATGTATCGTTCTATACCAAAAGCTTTGAGCCATTTTTTCGTCTCTGAGTTTTCGAGCTTCGGCTTCTTTTTCTTTTTTATCTTTGAGGGTTAACCCTGCGAGACGAAGCGCTTCAAGTTCTTCATTGTCTTTGATCTTTCGTTTATCTTTTTCTTGATTTTTTTTGATATTATTCAGGATTCGTTTTTTTTCTTTCGCATAGTAGGTGACTACTTCACTACGACCTTTGTTTTCTTCTAAGAAGTGATTGAGGAGGTTGAGAGCATCACTATTATTTTTTGATACAGAGAGTTTTTTGATTTCTTCACGTATTTTTTGAAATCGGATTTTAAATCTCTGAGCATCGACTTTTCGATCATACTGTATCTTTTTCACTTCATAATCTTTTTCAAGCTTCCCGATATAGAGCATATTTTTATCAAAAATACGTCGCTGTTTTTGGAGCTCTCTATAGTCGTCTTTGATTTTTATTTCAAGCTCTTCAAAGGCAGTTTTTTCTTTGAGTCGTACATCTTCGATAGCACTTTTTGCTTTTTCCCATTCTTGGAGGTAGATATACGTTTTAATTGCCTTTAAAGCATCGTTTAAAGTGTGTATTTTTTGCGTATCGACTTGTTTTTTTCTCCAGAACATAGTTTTAAATAAGTTTAAATGCTTCTTCTAGGGTCGTTTCTCACAGCGCTGCCTTGAGAAGACCATCCTGCACGATAGTTACCATTCCATGCTGTTTTGCAGCTGCAGTCATCGTATTTGCTGTCTCTCAAGCCATGATAAGAGGTTCAAGATATTCTTCTACGATGAGGACTTCGTGTACCCCGAGACGTCATTTGTATCCAGTTCCATGGCATTTTTCACATCCTGCTCCTGTATAAAACTGGATTGCATCGATATCTGCTTCTTCCATGATATCGAGGAGATAGGTTTTTATCTTTTTTCTCATGATGTCTGATATTGTTTCAGGTGTTTTACAGTTTTGACAGAGTTTTTTTCCAAGACGCTGAGAAATAATCATCTTGAGAGCACTAGAAAGGAGAAATGGCTCTACACCCATGTTTATCAGACGCTGTACGGTTGCAGTTGCAGAGTTCGTATGGATAGTTGAAAGCACGAGGTGTCAGGTGAGAGCTGCTTCAACCGCAAGAGTTGCAGTTTCTTTATCACGTATTTCCCCGACCATGATGATGTCAGGATCCTGACGCACGAGACTACGAAGACCCGTTGCAAAGGTATAATCGATATCTGGACGTACTTGCGATTGATTGACAAACTCGATGTTGTACTCTATTGGATCTTCGAGAGTTGAGATATTATACTCAAGGGGATTAAAATTTTTCAGGATTCCAAAGAGGGTGGTTGATTTTCACGACCCTGTCGGACCCGCAACGAGGATAATACCGTAACTACTTTCAAGTGCGGTTCTTACTTTTTCGAGATTGACGTCTATAAGTCCGAGAGCTTCGATATTGGTAAGATTTGCATCCTGTTTGAGGATACGCATAACCACTTTTTCTCCATATTTTGTTGGGAGAGTTGAGAGACGGATATCGATATTTGTTTTGGTTTCCTCGTTAAAATAGACGATTTTTCCATCTTGAGGCTTTTTATTTTCATCTATTTTGATACGTGAAAGGACTTTGAGGCGCGTAACAATAGCAGAAATATTATCTCGTCCAATCTTATCAATCAAATGAAAATCTCCATCCTGACGAAATCGTACAAGGAGATAGTGTTCATTTGGCTCGATATGGATATCTGAAGCATCAAAATCAATCGCTTGTTTAAAAATATTTCCAACATATGCGACAATATCCCCGATATTTTCCTTTATCGGCATGAGTTTTATCTCTTCACGTTTATCTTTTGTAGGCATTTTTCTCTCAGATTCACAATATAAATATATTCTATCCTAACATAATTTTTACGAAAAAAACAATAATCCCCCTTGCTTCTAAGGGGGATTATTGTCTAGATTATATTTTAGGAAGAGGAGTATTTTTTGAGAAGATGTTGCCTGAGTTTTTCTTTTTTTTCCTGACGTATGGCACTTTCATCTTGAGCATTTACTTCTGGTTCATTTTCAGTTTCTTCTTCATTGAGTGAATTTTCTTCAGGGATTGATATATCAGGTGTCTGGATATCAGGGGTGCTTTGTGTTATGTTTTCACTTCCTTGAGAAATATCTTGAGTTGCGATATTGAGTATACTTGCTTTATATATGCTCAATGAATGCTTTTCCGGAAAGAATATCATAAGAAATCAAATAATTCCAACACAGAGACTAATAAGTCAAATCACTAATCCTTTTCGTGTTTTCGGAGTATAGCGAAAGTTTTGTATCTTTTTTAATACATTACTGGATTGCTTTTTAAATCCTGATTCATAGTTTTGAAATTGGACAGGCTCTGTATCTCTTTGCTTTTGTTCTTGAAGCTTTCCTTCTTCTGGTTCAGAATTTTGTACTTCTGCTGCTGGTGAAACACTCGTTTCTGAATTTCAAGGGAAAGGAGGAGTCTCACTATATGAGAGAGAAATATCGGGAGTTCATATATTTTCTTGTGAAACAGTTCACGTAGTTATACTTTTTTCAGGCAAGATAGATATGTCTTCTTCAGGTACTTTTTGTGTCTCAAGATTTACTGCTCATACTCCTGTTTGAGTACTTTTTTTGATTCCTCAGAGAGAAATCTTGGCTATAGGTGTTCAAGGAGAAACAACAGAAATCTCAGAAAGTGATGGAGATACTTCTCCAAGCTCTCAAGTTGAAGCAGTGTGAGACAGAGTACTTTCTTGTATCTCTTCTCATACTGGCTTTTCTAATGCCTTGAGATTGAGTTTTATTTTTGGTATTTCTAACATATTTACATATTTACTATTTATTTTACTATATAATTAAAACATATAAAAATATATTTGTCAAAAAATATATAATAAAAAAGTCAAATATCTAAAAGACAAAAAAAATGCCCTTCAAATAAGGCATTTTCTAGATATAAATAAGCTCTAAGGAGCGAGACATCATGTATTAGTAAGAGCTCCAGTACTCCCTACTATTTGATACTCATCTGTAGTTCCACTTGGTCCGATTCATTTTCCAGCGATAAATATCTCATCACAACTTCGAAAATCACTATTTTGCCAAAAATCTTTTTGTGCATCAAGAAGGGCTCAACTAAAATCAACTCCATCGTGACTAGGGCTTCCATCTATAAAAGTGTAGGGAAGTGTATGAATCCCATTATGATAGAGAAAGAGATTTCTATTGGTATTTCCAGCTCCAACGGTTGCATTTATTTCAACAGGAGTCGTTCAGGTTACAGCAAGCAAAATATTTGGAAGAATATTTTTTGCGACACTTTTATAACTTCCTTCAAGAATCGTGTAAGGATTTTCATTGTTTTCGAGACTTGCTGCTATCTGAAACTCTTGCTTGTTACGTGATATACTATAAAAGTAGGGAAGTTCCATTTCAGGATCAAAAGGAAGTTTTTCTGCGGTAGAAAGAGTTACTTTCTGATTCATAAAACCTTGGTAAGCTACCGTAAATCAACGATTATGTATTTCAAAAGTATCACCTGGATTTGGATAGGCTCAGCGCTGTTTTTTGTAGAGATTCAGCTGACTTGAGAGTGCAGAGAGATCCGTTTTTCTTCGACCATCACGGGCATCAGAGATATTTTGTGTATAACTATAGAAACCTATAGAGGTGAGTATCACGAGAATCGTTGCAGTAACTACGAGTTCAATCAATGTAAAACCTTTTATTTGATACTTCATACAACAGAATTAAATTATATTATGAGAGAGATATAAAGAGAAACAAGATATTTTTTTACAAAAATGATACGATTCTCTTTAAAATAGAATATAATATCAATATATATTCACTTTCTTAGTATAAGATGAAAATGCAATCACGAAATAAAAACATATGTATTCTTCTTGTGTTTTCGATATTATGATTTTTTATTAATTTTTATTATCCTGCTTTTGCCGCAGATAGTGTTGGATATACCTTTTCAAATCAGTCAGCAAGTCAGAGTGGTTCAAATAACTCAGTTATTTCAGTTGGTTCATATCTAGAATACATGAATCGTTGAAGCAACTCAAGTATTATAGGAAACTATTTCAGAGGGTACTATCATGATAGTGTACTATGATTCTTTAAGACAGATTGGTCAAATAATCCTAATAACAATGTGAGAATCATCTCATCTACTGCAAAATGTGTAAATGGGTATGGGTATAAGCTGTGAGGATTTGCTTATAGTACGACAGCTTGATTTATAGATTTTGATTTTAACTCTGATATATTTGTATATTATTGTGTTGAGGATAAGAGTCTCTATGGATATGCATATAGTCCATCAGTATGATTTCAAAACTTTCGTGGTATTACCTTTGAAATAGATAAAGTACAAACAACTCCAATTGCTATAACAGGAACATGATTTTTTGCGAATGATACCAGTAATATTACAAATCCTGTTATACAAACTCCAAATCAAACCCAACCATCATGACCAAATGGACAAGCAATAAATTCTAATTTTACTCCAAATACGATTCAGGCAAATAAAGTCGAGTTTGAGGCATTGCGAGAATCTCTTTTTTACATTATCAAATAACTCAAAAACACTTCCAAGATGGAAGTGTTTTTTAGCAAAGTTTTCCTTTTGTTGTCAATTCTTTTTTCTTTACAAGTATGTGAGAATCATATAATCAGAAGGATTATATTATTTTCTATTATCGCATCATATGCAGAGAAATACAAAGGAGCTATGGTTTTTGGGAGTACTTCTGTTCTGTTTCTTACTCTATCCTGTATATGCTGCAGATAATGATACAGACTTTAATAGCACGAGAACTCAAGTAAATCAGCTCCAGGCAACTGATCCGCAACTTCCAACTGGGGTGAGTCAGCCAAAATGAGTGATAGGTGATATTCTTGCAAAGATGTTTGGAAATGATGGAAAAATTGGAACACGATTTTTAAGTATATTTGCTCCTTGAAGTAGTACTATTAATCCTGTTTTTATTAGTGGTGCAACTATCACTGGTCTCAATGCAAGTAATATCACTACTGGAACGATAAATACGGCACGTCTTCCAAGTGATGTCGTAAAAACTACAGGTGCTCAAACTATTTCATGAGTAAAAACACTCAATGATAATATACTCTTTTTATCTCAAGACCGATGAATAACACTTTGAACTGTTGCAAATACAAATATACCGACAATACGTACTTCATGAAATCAAATCACATGAGGTTCTGATTATGCAGGACTATCAAAATTAAATAATGTTGCAGTTCAAACATGGTGGGGTTTTTCAGTAAGTCCTAGTATTTCGGGATTTCCGGTATCTCAATGAGTTCCAGCTTTTTCAATAGATGCAAGAAGTTGAAATGCAGATTTGTTTTGAAATATGTCTGCTAACAGATTTATATGAAATGGTTCTACTCTTACAAACCTCAATGCGAGTAATATTACCTCAGGAACACTTACTGGAGCAGTCCTTCCAAACACGGTAGTACTTACCACAGGAAATCAAACAATATGAGGAACAAAAACATTTTCATCTCCAATTGCTTGATCAATTACAGGAAATGCAGCAACAGCAACAGCATTGCAAACACCAAGAACTATTGCATGAGTAAGTTTTAATGGTTCAGCTGATATTGCTATCCCATTTGCAAATATCGCAAGTAAGCCAACGACGATTTCTGGATATGGGATTACTGATGCAGTAACTCTTACTGGGGATCAAACCATTGGAGGAGTAAAAACATTTTCATCTCCTATAGCATGATCGATTACAGGAAATGCTGCAACTGCAACGACGCTTCAAACTCCTCGAAGCATTGCAGGAGTGAGTTTTAATGGATCAGCTGATATTGCTATCCCATTTGCGAATATCGCAAGTAAGCCTACAACTATTGCAGGGTATGGAATTACAGATGCTGTTACGATTGCTGGAAATCAAACAATTGCAGGAACAAAAACATTTACAGGGAATCCACTCCTCCAAAATGTTTCTCCTACTGCTTATTTTCTTGATACAGATCATAGAAGTGCTATGATACACGTAAATAGTAATCTGTTTTATATTTTAAGAGGAACGGGTACTGGTACAACATCTTGGACTCAGCATAATGGACGTTGGCCTATGACTCTGAATCTTGAAAATAATGATGCTGTGTTTTGAGGTGCTGGGAATTTTTTATGAAATATTACGAGTGCTTCTGGAGGCTTCATAGGTAATGGATCTGCACTTACAAATCTAAATGCAAGTAATATCACAACAGGAACACTTACTGGTTCTGTCCTTCCAAACACGGTAGTACTTACCACAGGAAACCAAACAATCGCCGGAGTAAAAACATTTTCTACACCACCGCTTTGGGGAAATTTAAATACTCGTACGGAGACAAGAGATAATGCTTGAACTCCATGAAATACATCTTGATTTTTTGAAACAGCTACTCCAACAAATTACTATACTGGAGCAACTAATTGGCAACATCTTATCGAAGCACGTCATTCAAACTCTGTAAATAATTATGCCCTTCAAATAGCCTGAAGTTTTTTTGATCAAAATCTTTGGTTTAGAAAGACAAATAATAGTGATACTACTCCGTGGAATCAAATATATCATTCTGGAAACGATTCATCACTTGTTAAAACCACAGGAAACCAAACTATTGCAGGAACGAAGACCTTTTCTTCTCCTATAGCATGATCGATTACAGGAAATGCTGCAACTGCAACGATTCTTCAAACCGCAAGAACTATAGGATGAGTTTCGTTTAATGGATCAACAAATATTAATCTTCCATGAGTTAATATTGCATGAAACCAAAATACAACAGGAAATGCAGCAACAGCGACAGCTCTCCAAAATGCTCGAACGATAAATGGAGTAAGTTTTAATGGAACAGCAAATATCACTCTTCCTACAGTAAATACGAGTGGAGATCAAACTATTGCGGGAAATAAAACATTTTCAAATGATATTACCGTAGTATGAAGCGTAATTACAGATAATCTTGTAAACCGTACTGTGTCGCAACTCTCTGTATCTGGAAGTTTATTTCCTACTCTAGCGTCAAGTCAAAAGGATCTCGGTGCTACAGCGAATCGTTGGGCTAACCTCTGGCTTTCAGGAAATGCAAATGTAACATGATCTATTACAGGATGAAGCTTCATTTGAAATGGATCAACTCTTACAAACTTAAATGCAAGTAACATTACAAGTGGAACATTGACGTGATCTGTCCTTCCAAACACGGTAGTACTTACGAGTGGAGATCAAACGATAGGAGGTACAAAATCATTTTCTTCTCCAATTGCTTGATCAATTACAGGAAATGCGGCAACAGCAACAGAATTGCAAACTGCTCGAACGATAAATGGAATAAGCTTTAATGGTACTGCAAATATTGAAACAACAAGAATATGATCTAAAAATAATTTAGCTGCAGAAACTCTAAGAAATATTCATGATACTTGAATATATACCTATAATTCAAGCAATCTTTCCCTTGGTGATTCTACCCCTACAGGTTATTGGTCTACTATTGCATTTTGACGATGACAAGCAGGGAGTGCTCAAATAGCAGCAAACTGGACTTCAGGAGGAAATGAATTATGGTTTCGGAGTTTAAGAGATGTAACGGATAATTGGTGGACATGGAAAAGAATTTGGCATTCATGAAATTTTGATGCATATAATCTCAATGCAAGCAGTATATCCACTGGAACACTGAATATTGCGAGAATTGCAGACGGATCAATTACAAGTGCTAAAATATTAGACAACTCTCTTACCACATCAGATATCCTCAATGGTACAATCTCAAATGCAGATATTTCAAATACTGGAGCAATAGCGGGAACTAAAGTCTCTCCGAATTTTGGAGCACAAAATATAGTGACTACTGGAAATATTACAGGAAAAGAATTATTTGCAAATACTGGTTTAGATTATACGGCAGTTCAGATTGGACAACAATGAAATGATAGAATATACGCTGATAATAGTGTATCAAAATGATATGGTGGATGAATGTGGTTTCGAGTCAATAATAGTGGTACATGATATATAGATGCAATGTTTATAGCAGAAACTGGGAATGTATGAATCTGAGTCAGTACTCCAACACAAAAACTTACAGTAAATGGAAATGTTCAAGCAAGTAGTTTTATTTGAAATGGATCTGCACTTACGAATTTGAATGCAAGTAATATCACAACAGGAACGCTTACTAGTTCTGTCCTTCCAAATACGGTAGTACTTACGAATTGAAATCAAACCATTAATGGAACAAAAACTTATAGTTCTGATATCGTTGGGCAAAATGATTTACGCTTAATTTCTGGATGAAATGGATTTATTATACATTCTCGGGCAACATCGTGATTTGACTTTTTAAGCATCGCTACTAGTACTTCTGGGGCAATTGACTGGGGAAAAAATATATCTTTAGTGAGAAGTACTTGAAATGTAGGTATTGCT
>JAMIGJ010000095.1:0-2846 GCA_035905775.1 Candidatus Altimarinota bacterium | reverse complement strand
GAGTACGATTTTTTCAATCTTTGGAACTTCCATAACATTACATTTGAGTGACTGCTGTAACGCAGGAGCAATCTCTTTTGTATACTTTTCTTTAAGTGTCATCGTACGAGAAGTTACTATTTAATAATACAATCTTTTGGGGACTTTTGTGTTTCTTTTACTGCTTTTTTTGAAAATCTGAATTTTTTCTGTATTCCTTTTTCTTCTATCATCACATATCCTACTCGAGTAGGTTTTTGAGTTATAGGACACTGAAGCATTACATTTGAAACATCAATAGATTTCTCCATTTTGATGATTTGTCCTGCTTGTGTACCTTGTTTTTTGTAGTGTCTGGTAGCGATATTCACTCCTTCTACTACAACTCTACTTGTTTGAGGAAAAACTTTTAAAACTTTTCCTACTTTTCCTTTATTTTTTCGAGTACCTGATATAACAACAACGGTATCTCCTGTTCTAATTTTCATAACAAATCGATAAGTAAAAATAATTATAAAACTTCTGGAGCAAGAGAAACAATTTTATTGTATCCTTTTGCCTTGAGTTCTCTTGCGATTGGACCAAATATACGTGTTCCCTTTGGATTTCCGTCTTCACCAATGATAACACATGCATTATCATCAAATCTCAAATAACTACCGTCTGGTCTTTTGATTTCTTTTGCAGTTCGTACAATAACTGCCTTTACTACCTTTTTCTTTTTAATAGTCCCATCTGGAGCTGCTTTTTTTACAGCACATACGATAACATCTCCCACTGAAGCATATCTTCTATGAGAACCACCGAGAACTTTTATACAAAGAACTTCTTTTGCACCTGAGTTATCGGTTACTACGAGTCTTGATTCTGTTTGTATCATAATACATTAATTAAAATTTTGGGAAATATTTATGCTGAAATAACAGTCCATCGTTTCAACTTTGAAAGTGGTCGAGATTCTTGAATCGTTACAATGTCTCCAACTTGATGTGCATTTGCCTCATCATGAACATAAAACTTTTTTGTAACTTTATACTTTTTATGGTATTTTTCGTGACTTTTGTACGTATCTACTGCTACTACAATAGTCTTATTCATTTTATTACTCACTACGCTTCCTGTAATAGTTCTCATTGTGGATATATATTTACCTATAAAATATTAGTTTCAAATTTGAGTTTGCAAAGTTTTGAGAGCTGCAATATACCGTCTCATCACTTTCATCAAATGTGTTTGTTTTTGCTCTCATGCTACGAGTTTCATATTCATAGTGTAGAGAGTTTTTTGAGATACTTTGAGTTCTTCAGCAAGCTTTTCAGCTGACAACTTAAGCAGAGCATCTTTACTTTTCATATTCAAATCTTTTATTGCTTTCATGGGTCTTTTGAAGAATTAATCAAGTATAATTTTAGTCTTCACTGGAAGTTTATAAGATGCCAGCGTAAAAGCTTCCCTAGCAACTTCTGGAGTGACTCCTGTCATTTCAAACAAGACTCTTCCAGGTTTTACCGGAGCTCTATACATTTCGAGAGATCATTTTCCTCATCCCATTGGAACTTCGAGTGGCTTTGAAGTGTAAGCTTTATCTGGGAAAATTCGAATCCAAATTTTACCACCTCGCTTTACATAACGTACCATCGCTCTTCGAGCTGCTTCGATTTGTCTTGAAGTAATATATCCTCGAGTCGTTGCTTTGAGAGCAAATTCTCCAAAAGATACTTCAGAACCTCGAATTGCAAGACCTCCAAGTCTTCCTCGGTGAGTTTTTCTATATTTTGTTTTCTTAGGCTGCAACATTGTAAGCTTGAGTTAGTATATAAATTTTTTTTATGAGTCAAGTTTTTTTGACTTTTTGTATATATCTCCTTTGTATATCCAAACCTTGAGTCCTATTGTTCCATATACTGTCTCAGCTCTCATAGTTGAATAATCAATATTTGATCTGATAGTCTGTGTTGGGATATTCCCTTCTTTAAAGGTTTCTTTTCGAGCAATTTCCGCTCCATTGAGTCTTCAACCTACTTTTACTTTCATTCCACCTGCACCCTTTTCCATAGCTTTTGCAATTGCTTGCTTAATCGCTCTCTTATAAGGCATTCGTTTTTCGATTTGATTTGCGATAGAAAAAGCTACGATTTTTGCATTGAGGTCCGGTTGTTTTACCTCTTTTACATTAATTACATATTTTCCTCCAAATTTATTATGAAGTTTTACTTTGATTTGCTCAACATTTTCCCCTGTTTTTCCAAGGATAAGTGAAGCCTTTGCAGTAAACACATCAATAATCGTATTGTCCTGGTCCTTTGAAATAAGAATATCTCCAATAGGAATTCCCGTGAGTTCTTTTTTTAGGAGTTCTCGAATCTTAATATCAGTAACGAGAGCATCTTTATACGTTTTTGAATCTCCAAACCAAGATGATTTCCAGTTTACAATGTAAGGAAGACGAAATGCAATTGGACTGACTTTATGTCACATAGGGTGTAAATTATAGTTTATAAATTCTTTTGAGAGGTCTAGGAGTATTTTCCCGGATAACTCTGGGCTATATTACAAAGATTACTTTACTTGGAGTTCCAAACGAATATTTGAAGTTCTTTTCAAAATTGGATGCATTCTCCCTCGAGAAACTGGTCTCCCTCTTTTATAGACAATTCCTTTCGTTACGATAAGTGTTCCAAGGTACAAATCAGCAACATTTTGATTATCATTGTGTTGTGCATTTGAAACTGCAGAAAGAACTACCTTATAGAGAAGATCTGCACCTTTTTTAGGAGCAAATTTCAAAAATTTAAGAGCATCCTCTGCTTTCATTCCTCGAACTACCTCTGCAACGACTGCGAGTTTCTTTGGAGAAATTCTGATAT
>JAMIGJ010000094.1:0-18456 GCA_035905775.1 Candidatus Altimarinota bacterium | reverse complement strand
TTGTTTTTTACAATGCGGACATTTTTGTGTGGTTTTGAAGCTATGAGAAAAATTTATCATTTTGTACAAAAACCAAAAATTTTCGTGATTACAAGAAGTATGTTTCATAGAAGAAAATAATCCCTCCCCCTCCATTTCATTTCGGGTACTCCCTTTGGAAAAGGGAGATATTTCAAGGTAAATAAAACCAAGTATATTGGTCTTTTAAGAAACACATAAAAAAATCTATTGCACCTTATAAAATCTATTTTGGGATGATGATATCTATCACCTTGAGCATGAGTCATTTTTGTCATTGCCAGGTATCCTGCGAGATATCAATAACCAAAGAGAATACAGGAGTTTTTCTTAAGAGTTCATAATACTCTCCCAGACCAAAAGCAAAGATTTTAAATCCATAGCGATGTTCAAGCTTGAGATGCTCTCGACCTTGACCAAGAAATGACACTTTACTCGGGCAAAAATCATGGATCAAAAAAAGAGGCTTTGGATTTCCCATACCAAATGGTTTAAAGCGGTTCATAGAGTCCACAAGATGAAATCCAACTTCATCCAACTTCACCACTTTATCCACGATAATTTCTTTTTTATAGTTTGAAAAATCTTGTGCATTCACTTCAGCGAGGATTTGCTCTCGAAATTTTGGAAAAAGTTCTTTGGAAATCGAAAAACCTGCAGCATTTTTATGCCCCCCGAAAGCCAAAAACATATCTTTATATCGTTCAAGGATATCAATCAGAGAAAAATAATCTGGACTGCGACAGCTCGCCACGAGCTTCTCTCCTTCGTCAATCAGAACAATAGAAGGTTTAAAATATTTTTCTGTGAGCCTTCCAGCTACTATCCCGATAATTCCATGCTCAATATGCTCTGAATGATAGATAATAAGATTATCATTGGGATTGACGATTTGCAGAGCTGCGAGCGTATGCTCGAGGGTTTTGGTTTTACGAAGAGTATTGAGCTCTTCTATTTCAAAAAGCGTATCTTCAACGGTTTTTCCATTATTCAGGATGAGATTTACAGCTTTATACGGAGTATCCATACGACCCGCAGCATTGAGTCGTGGACCGATAAGAAATCCAAATATATCCGCATCGAGGTCATCATGGATTTTTTCCTCGATCATCTTCCGTATCCCCTTACTTCGAGAGTATTTGATTTGACGCAGTCACTCAGTGACGATGATACGATTTTCTCCTACGAGTTGCATGCAGTCAGCTACGGTTCCAATCGCTGCGATATCAATACTTTCTTTGATATATTTGATATACTCTGTTTCAGACATATATTCTCGCGATAAAGCCATTACGAGTTTATACGCAACTCCTGCTCCAGAGAGATGTTTATCAGGATAGCTACAATCAGGACGATTGGGATTGAGAAATGCTATAGCGTCATCAGGCATATCTTCAGGAACATGATGATGGTCTGTCACAATAATATCTATTCCCAAAGTCTTTGCATAAGTCACGATTTCTCGATCTCGAGAACCACAGTCTACGGTCACAATCAAAGTTACTCACAGCGGAGCAAGTTCATCGATAAACTTGTGTTTCAGTCCATATCCATCATGCACGCGATGTGGGAGACGATAGCTTACTGGTATCCCAAGTGTGGTAAAAAGATGCATGAGCAGTGAGGTAGCAGTCACTCCATCCACATCATAGTCTCCAAAAATAATAACTTTTTCCTGATTCTCTTTGGCTCTTTTGATACGCTCTATCGCTTTTTGCATATCACACATCAAATAGGGATCAAAGAGATCTTCGATTCCATTTTCAAAAATTTCTTCATCTCAAAAACGATCCAAGAGAATGGTCTCAAGTTTTTTATCTTGTGACTCGGGGGAAAAACGAATCATATTTCACAGAAGGCTTTCTCGCTCTTGCATAACAGCATCATTTCCAAAATTACAATGTCCCTATTATGGAGAAAAAAATATTTTTTCAAAGCAGAAAAAAAACTTTACAAATTTTGAAATTCTATATACTATGCAAGCACGAAGATGCAGCCATAGCTCAGTTGGATTAGAGCGCGGCCCTGCGAAGGTCGAGGTCGCAGGTTCGAGCCCTGCTGGTTGCACCATTTAAGTTTCTCTTGCGACAAGCGATAGCGAGTCGGAAGGAAAGTTACATCGAAATCGAACGAATGTGAGATGAAGATGCAATCCATAGAAAGAATATGCACCTATAGCTCAATTGGATAGAGTAGCGGTCTTCGAAGCCGTTGGTTGAAGGTTCGAGTCCTTCTGGGTGCACCATTTGAACACGAAAAAACACTTTCTACACAGAAAGTGTTTTTTATATTTCCTCATATAAAATTTTAAAAAATCTCCCAAGTTTCTAGGCTTGAGAGATTTTTAAAGTATGTGTTTAATCTACGTAGATATATCCTTGGATAGATCGGTCGTTTCGTGGGATCTTACGAGTGGTTACTTCCCCCAGAGCTCGATAGTTCATATCTGAGATGATGAGGTGAGAGTCTGTCACTTCCGTAACTATTCCGACGTGTCCGTAGTATGGATTATATCCTCGACCGTTAAATGCGATGATAGCACCTGCTACTGGATTTGATCCAGTTGAGTGTCCTTTTGCTCGTGCATTTGAAAGCCATTGATTTGCGTTTCCTCCCCAGTTTACATTTTTATACTGAGCAACGTACCAAGTACAGTTCCCCCAGTAGAAGGTATGTTGTGGTTTTCTCCAAGTGAGTTTATAACTCCCCCCTGCGCTGACATATTCACTTTCCGCAGCAGCTGCAAAGCTATAACCAGAATTTCCAGAAGAGTTTGTTTTTGCTGGAGGAGTATTTTTCTTTCCAGAAGCATTTACTTTTGCTGGAGCTACTACTTTTGGTTTTGGTGGTTCTTCTTTGATTGCTCCTGGGATGATAACAGTATCTCCGATTTTGAGATCATTTGCAGAAAGCAAGAGATTTTGCCTCATAATCGTTTCTGAATCTACCTTATATTTTGAAGCAAGACCCGAAAGTGTTTCTCCAGATTGTACTTTATGAATAAGTCCTGAAACAGGTGGAACTTTTATCACATCTCCTGGACGGAGCATATGATTTGCATCAAAATTATTTGCCCAAAGAATAGAGTTTCGAGTAATATTGAAGTTTTGTGCAATAGAGGCAAAACTATCCCCTCCTTTTACCGTATATTCTATGACTTCTTTACTTGCAGAAACATCCCGATTTTCATCATCAACGACTGCATTCACATACAGATATGAGTCCTTAGATTGGATAAATACATTTCCATCTCCGAGAGTATCGTTTTCTCCCAACTCAAAAGAGCTGATAATCGTAGATTCATCGATTTCTTCTCGGTATAATTCGTTTGAAGCCCCATTACTTACAAAGTTTGCAAATGATGGATAGATAGGAAGCATGAATACTGCAATTGCAGATACCAATGCGAGACCAGGTTTCCCTGTTTTTTTTCACGTTGCATAGAGATTATGCTGTAAAACACGTGAATGACGCTCGATTCGAGCTCTGAGATTTATTTTTGGTGACAAAATGAAATCTTAAATACTAAACTGCTCTTACATGTCATGGTATAGTTTCACTTGTTTTTCTGTTTTTGGTAGAAATCAATCTACCCTCTTATTATATCAAATTACAAAAAAATGACTATATTATGCTATAGACAAGATTTCTAATTGTGTTATAGATGGTCGAAATCCTTTATTTCGTGAGTATCGTTTCTTTGATTTCATCTTAAAAACTCGTACTTTTTCACCTTTTTTCTGATCAAGAACTTTACACTCAACTTTTGAACCAGCAACGGTAGGAGTTCCTACTTTTACATCAGCTCCATCAGCTGCAGCAACCAAAAGTGCTTCAACACTCATAGTTTTTCCTACTTCAACATCTTGTTTTTTTACTTCGATGATATCTCCTTTTCTCACAATAAACTGGTTTCCTCCGAGTTCGATAACTGCTATCATAGCCTAATAATATTAATAAATTAAATACATACTTTTATGTAAAAAACATAAAAAATAAAGCCCTAATTTCCTTATTTTCGACGTCTTTTTTCTCTGCAAGAAAAACATATTTTCTGTATTTGAAGAGCTTTTTCCAGAGTCTCCTCCTTTTTAAAGCGAAACAAATATATGAAAAACCGACCCAAAGTCAAATTTTAGTGCAATTTTTTCGAGCTTTCAGAAGGAAAGGTTTGATTTTGGGAGGAAAAGGGAGATAATAGAATAATAAAGATTAAATTAATGAAAAATCTTTTAGATAAATTCATAATTAAATCCCAACTCTTTTTAATTACATTAAAAATTTTAAATAAATGAATATAAATTCAGATATAGATTACTTTAAAAATGTGAATTTGGATGATTTTCCAATATTTTTGAAAAATATTAAGTTTGATAATTTTAGACATATTCCATCATTAGAAATTGATTTCAAAAATCCTATTTCTATTATAAGTGGTACAAATAGATCATGAAAAACAACATTATTAATGTCAATTGCTTGTAGTCATTTAAATTTTCTCAGAAGAAATCCGAAAAATGGTAATTTAGAAAGAAATACTTGGAGTTCTCTTATGAAACTTACATCACATGATAAACAAGTTTGAGACTGGACATATTACATTACATATAAAAGGGGTGATAAAATTGATAAGCCTAAAAGGTGACAACGTAAAGCATCAACAAATAAATGGAATGGTATAGCTAAAAAGGAGTCTCAATTTGATTTTAGAGATACAATTTTTATTGATTTAGATAGAGTAGTACCTGCTCGTTTTTTTAATGATAAAATATATATTGAAGCAAAAAAAGGTATTCTGAAAAATATATCCAATCATAATATTGAAAAAATAGAGAAATACCTTTCTTATATTTTAGAGGATAACTTTCAATTAAACTCACTTGCAAGAGTAAATGACAAGGATATTTTTAAATATAAAAATGCTTTTGAATATTCTAGCTTTAATACTGCTACGGGTGAGGATGTATTAACACGAATTATTATAGATATTGTCGAAGCAAAAGAAAAATCATTAATTCTAATTGATGAAATAGAAATGTGATTACATCCAAAAATACAGAGAAGATTAATGGATATTATTAGAAATATAAGTAGAACGGAGCAAAAACAATTCATTTTAACATCGCATTCTCCAACAATTTTAGATTCAGTTACATTATCTTCAAGAATATTTATTGAAAAAGATATGAACAATAAATATAAAGCAATACAAAATATAAGTGTTAATGCAGCTTTATCAAAAATGGATTCAAAATCTTTTCCATTATTAGAACTATTCTGTGAAGACATTGAAGCGAAAAAAATTATTGAAAAAGGTATTAATTATGTAAGTGAAAAGTATAAGATAAATAATTTTAAAGAATTGATTACAATTATTACTACGTGAAGTTCTGATAAGACTTTTAGGTGCTTTGAAACACAAAAACTAATCTACCAACATAAAGAAATTAAAACATGATTTTGATGTGTACTCGATTGAGATATGAAATTAAAACGTAATAATTCTTGAAAATTACATTATCAAGAACAAGAAGGATTACATTTTCTTTTTTCAAATGAATGTCCTGAAAAATTTCTTACAAAGGTATATCTTGAAAAAAATCCAAATTCAACCATTCAATATTATTTTAATAATGAGAATCCCCATTATTTGTTTCAAGCAATTATTGATAACTCAAATTTAATAGACAAAAATTCTGTTTTTGAAACATGTTGGGATTATTTTATTCAAACTGATGACGGTAAAAAATATATTGAAGAACTTGGTGAATTTTTAAAAAATTTAGCAATTAAGTATTCACCTGACTTGTAATAAAAAACAGATTGATTTTATTTTAAATAAGAAGATAATATTTTAAATTATTAATTTACATTTAAAAACAATTAAAACTATGGATAAAAAAACTTATAATGATATACAAAAATCGATAAAAGAATTAAATACAATACTACAAGATTCTACTTTAACAGAGGAAGAAAAAGAAAAACTTACTAACAGTAAAATAAGTTTGCAATGAATATTGATGCAAGATTGGTTGCCACGATGAATTTGAAGACGTTTATTAATGCTTATAATATGTATTATTTGATTATATTGAATACTAAATATTTCATTAAATTTTGTATTTTTATTTTTGATATTAATATTTTTATCACCTAGAGCAATTGGCGAAATTATTATTTTTCTCAAAAAGTAATATTTACATATTCAAAATTGAGATTTTTTATAAATAAATGTTATTTCCCCTCGAATTCGAGGGGTTTGTTTTTCCCATAAAACTTGTAGAATCCAAAAAAATCTCTATCCTCTGTAAAATTTATTTTCCCTTAAACTCCCCTATGCCACTCCTCCGACTCGAAGAAATAAAACTGACTCTGCAAGACGATGAATCAATCTTGTGAGAAAAAATAGCAAAAATCTTGAACCTGAAACAGGATGATTTTTCCTACACTCTGGTGAAAAAATCGATAGACTCGCGTGAAAAGCCACATATCCTCTTCATCTATAGTGTAGATATCGAGCTCAAAAACAAGAAAGTCGATATCAAAAAACCGCAGCTTGCGAAACACAAGGCAAAGTTTATCGAGCCGTTTGAATATCATATCCCAGAAGTTCCAAAAAATCCTGCTCGCAAACGACCAATTGTCGTTGGGACGGGTCCTGCGGGACTCTTTGCTGGACTGGCACTGGCAAAAGCATGACTTGAGCCCCTTATCATCGACCGAGGAAAAGCCGTAGAAGGTCGACTCAAAGATGTTGGGATGTTTATGAAGGGTGGAGCACTCGACCCAAACTCCAATATTCAGTTTGGAGAAGGAGGGGCTGGGACATTTTCTGATGGGAAACTCTATACGATGATCAATGATCCTCGCAGTAAATACGTCTTTGAAGAAATGGTGCTTGCAGGAGCTCCAGAAGAAATCATGTATACCGCAAAAGCCCATGTTGGGACGGATAAACTGCGACTTCTGGTGAGAGAACTGCGAAAGAAAATCATTTCCCTCGGAGCAGAAATCAGGTTTAGTACCTGCATGACCGATATCGAAATAAAAGATAATAGAGTTACGGGGATTATCGTCAATGGAGAAGAACGAATCGAATGCGATACCCTCGTGCTTGCACTTGGGCACTCAGCTCGTGATACCTATGAGATGATTTATGAAAAATGACTCGAAATGAAGCAAAAGCCATTTTCTATGGGAGTGCGTATCGAGCATGACGCACAGATGATAAACCATTCTCAGTTCGGAGATGCTTGTGTGAGTCCAAAACTTGGAACTGCCAGCTACAAACTTGTGTCACATCCCGAAGATACTCGTACCGTATACTCGTTTTGTATGTGTCCTGGAGGACATGTCGTAGCAGCATCATCAGAAGCTGGACGACTCTGCGTCAATGGGATGAGTGAGTATAGGCAAAATTCTGGAATCTCCAATTCAGCGCTCATGGTACCTGTAGGACCTGAGGATTTTGCAACAGAACATCCCCTTGCCGGAATGGAGTTTCAGCGATACTGGGAGGCAAAAGCATTTGAACTTGGAGGCTCAAATTTTTATGCACCTGCACAACTCGTCGGGGATTTCTTGGCTTGAAAAAGTTCAGAAGGAAAACAGGCTCCAAAAACGACCTATCTTCCAGGAGTTCATATGACCGATATTACAGGGTGTTTGCCAGAATTTATCACCAAAGCTCTGAAAAAAGCTCTTGTAGATCTTGATAGAAAAATCAAAGGTTTCGCCGATCCAAATGCGCTACTGATCGCACTCGAGGCTCGAAGCTCTGCGGTAATACGTATCGTACGAGACGCACAAACACTCGAGTCAAACATCGCAGGAATTTTCCCGAGTGGTGAAGGGGCAGGATATGCAGGAGGAATTACCTCATCAGCGATTGACGGACTCATCGTAAGTGAAAAGATTATTGAGAATGCTTTGAAAAACTAATACAAAAAAATTCTGAAGAAATATCTTCAGAATTTTTATTTTTTCAAAAATATGGCTGGGGTGGTAGGGCTCGAACCTACGAAATGGCGGAGTCAAAGTCCGCTGCCTTACCACTTGGCTACACCCCAATCTATCAAGAGAGCCTGCTTATTATATAAAAGCCAAAAAAAAGTCAAAATAATTTTGCGGTTTTTTGAGTTTTGTATATTCTAAGGGACGAAAAGATATTTCCTAAACCTTTTTCCGACTATGATGAAACTTCTCTGACTGATTATGAAACGACCGAGTGATACACAGATTCGATATGCAAAAATGGCTCTTGGTACACTCCTGATTATTACCTGAATCCTCGCTTTTGGAGTACAAAAACTCCAAATAGAAAATAGTATCTTCGGAATCAATCTGACTGAAAATACAAAAAATGTACTTTCTTATATTCTCATCGCACTGGGAGTATTTCCTCTCGTGATGGGAGGGCTCGATTTACATCTACTTTCACGAGGACGAACTCGTATCCTACAAATAGTTTTTGGAATACTTCTCATCGTGATATCTACTATTTTTATAGATACTGCAACCTTGAGTGTGGATATCCTCTACTTTCTCATGGGATTTGTGGTAGCACTTGCTGGTATTACTGGAAAAGCAATTACTCAAAAAGGGCTTAAATACGGTCAAAAGATTACAAAAATTCGTGTATAATATCTTAAAAAAATAAAACATCTTCTCAAAATTTAAGAAGACGTTTTATTTCCTAGATCTCATATACTCCACATACAAATCCTCAAATTTATTTCTTGCCCACGGAGTGTTTCGCAAAAATTTCAGAGCTGATTTTTTACTGGGATTATTTTCAAAGCAACGAAACGAAAGTTTTTGAGCGAGTCCATCAAAGCCATAGGTTTCGATAAGGATATCAAGGATAGATGCAAGAGTCACTCCATCGAGATATTGATGCCGTATTTTCGAATCTAGCATATTAATTCTGTGTCAAATCTTTACTTGGCTCGTAAAAATCGAGCTTATCCTCTCCAATCTTATCGATGATATAGGCTATAAGTTCTTCTTTTTTGACTTCTGCTTGCGTTCCTGCTTCGAGATTTCGTACTTGAAAGACTCCGTTTCGAGCTTCCATGAGTCCAACAAGCACTACATACCTAGCTCCGATGCGTTGCGCTTTGAGCATTTGCTCCTTCATAGATGGAGTTCCTAGAGAAGTCATCGTATTGATACCTCGAGCGCGTGCCTCGAGAGAAAGTGGAAATACGACTCGCTTTGCCTCGTCACCGAGCTGTACAAAATACAGATCAATACTATCTTTATTTTTTATCGAGATATTTTTATCCTTGAGTGCTTGAATCATATACAGTGCATCGATTGAAAATCCTGCAGCTCCGTAGTCCTTTGGAGATCCGAGATTTCGAGCAAGCATATCATAGCGGCCTCATTTTGCTATCGTTTTTCCACTTGCATCCTCAAATTTCCAAATCATATGACTGTAGTATCCCTCCCCAAAAAAGAGGGTGTGATCTTGCGTATAAGGAACTCCTAAATCATCCAAATACATCTTCATATCATCATAATACTTCTTCGAATCTTTTTTTAAGAAACCGATAATACTTGGAGCACTTCTCGCAAGAATTTGATCATCTTCGTGTCTTGACGCAAAGATGGAAAACATATTTTTTTCAAATGCTCCTTGTATTTCTGGAGACATACTTGCTTTTTTATTTTCAAAAAATGCTGCAAGTTCCTGCTTATATTTTTCCATTTCTTTACTATTTCCATAGCTATTGATACGGATGGTGATATCACCTGCAAGACCAATTTTTTTCAGTCCTGTATAAATCATATAGATGTTTTGTGCATCAATAATCGGATCACTTTCTCCAATCACTTCCCCTCCTATGAGATATGCCTCTTTCAAAGCCATATTTTGACGAAAATATCTCTCCATATAATAATAGTAGGTTGGTTGAAGTCCGGTAAAAATATCATTTTCAAGATAGGCACGCATAATCCCGACACTTGCAGATGGGAGAAGGGTCACATCTACATCTTCTTTATTATAAAAATGATAGAGTCCATAATCATTATTTCCTTCAGGATAGACTTTACGCAAGAGAGAGGTTTCTTCTAAGAGTGGAGTAGAAATACGTCGAAACCCATTTTTTCGAAATTCATGACGAAATACTTTTTTCAAAAAGGTAAGGTACTTATGACCCTCAGGAAAGACATCATGCATGCCATTAATACGTGTTTCTGGAAGAAGCGACATAGGTATATCAAACAAAAAATAAATATTATTTTCAGTATAGCACAAAAAATACTTTTTCAAAGTTGTTTTGTAAAATTTTTTTCATACAATCAAAAATATATTTTATTTTTAGCTTTCAACATATGGGAGAACTCAATACAAGCCTCTTTCAACTTCTTAATAATATGACAGCCAATCCATTTATTGCTTTTGTAAGTCCATTACTTGCGGATGGACCGATTTTTTTCCTCCCTATGTTTCTCGTGAGCATGTGGCTATGGTATACCTATAAAAAAGAAAGTACTCTCAAAAATAATCTCTTGTATCTCTTTTATGCAGCTGCGCTTGCGCATTTTACATCTATTTTTATACAGATGTTTGTGCATTTTGAACGACCTGAAACAGCTATTACTAGTTCTGGAAAACTCCTTCTTGAGCATATTCCAGATGCAAGTTTCCCTTCTGATCATGCAAGTGTATGAGTTGCATTTCTCACAGGATTGTATTTTGCTGGATACAGAAAAGTTTTTTGGGCATTTCTCCCATGGGTAGTACTCATGCTGATTTCACGAGTCATTGTAGGAGTTCATTGGCCATTTGATATCATTGCAGGAACACTTATAGGTTTATTATCTGGATATCTTGTGTTCTGCCAACTCTCAAAAATAAAATTTGTAAAAAATATGAATGACCGCATAATACAGCTACTATCTTATATAAAACTCTAAGTTTTTATGGAAAGCAGAAAAAAAATCATCTTTGCAGGAGGTGGAACAGGCTGACATGTCATGCCCCTGATTAGCTTGTATAATTTTCTCAATGAATCTCAGAGTCTCGAATACATGTGGCTTGGGGAAAGAGACTCTCTCGAAGAAAAGACTGCAGAAAAATATGGAATAGAATTTCATGAAATTGCTGCTGGAAAGATACGAAGATATTTTGATATACGCAACTTTTACGAACCACTCAAAAATCTCACTGGAATTTTTGAAGCGCTCTATTATATGCTTCGATATAAAGGAGATATGGTATTTTCAAAAGGAGGTTTTGTCTCTGTTCCTGTATGTGTCGCGGCTTGGATTCTGAGAAAAAAGATATATATTCATGAGTCAGATTCTGTGATGGGACTTGCTAATAGCATTGCTTCAAAATTCGCAACAAAGGTATTCTATAGCTTCCCACTTTCAGAGCAAAAATCAAGCAAGCATATCCATACCGGACATATCCTCAACGGAGAACTGATAGACCATGTAGACTCTCTCTCAAAAGAAGAAAATGAACGACTCTGTGTTCTCGTCATTGCAGGAAGCCAAGGATCTCAAAAAATATTTGAATCTCTTCTTTCGTTTCTCCCAGACTGCCAGGATATAGATTTTGAAATCGTTCTGTGAACCAATAAGGACTCAGAGTTGAAAAAAAATCTTGAGTGATTTGAAAATGTATGATGCCATGCTTTTCTCTCACCGAAAGAGCTTGCAAAACTGTACCAAAAAGCAGATATTGCCATTACTCGAGGGAGCTCAACTCTTTGGGAACTCTTCTACTTTGGAATTCATAGTATTATTATCCCTCTTCCTCAAAGTGGACGAAATCATCAATATCATAACGCACAGTATTTTCAAGATACCTATGGTTTTGATATATTAGATGAAGAAAAACATCTGCATTTAGAACTCTTTCGTAAGCTCCAAAGCTATAAAGATTTTCGTAAAAGAGACTTCAATCTCGAAGGATTTTTTGATGGGGTAAAAAAAATAGAAAAAGAAATTGGATTATAAAACAGTACTAATTAATAACTTCTTGATAGTACGCATATATTCTCGGACATGCTTGCTGGGTGAATATTCATTTTTCCATAACAACAACACTTTTTCCATTTTTTTGAGAAAAAGTCACAATATTATCATCACGCATATCCCGAACAAGATCCCAATGCATATTTGTATCGTGATTTCCATTATCAACTTCTGGATACGGAAATGATCTTCCAAAAGCAAAATGCATCCCAAAAGCTTTTTCTCCAATCAAGATATGTTTTATACCCGTCGGAACAAAAAAATTAGTCCCAAAAGCTATTTCTCAGACTCGTTTATTTCCCGGACGCTCTTCAAATTGTTTCATGATTTCAGCAATTGCTTCTTGCTCATCTTGAGAATCTTTTTCTTCGATTCAAAATATCTCACATTTTTGTAAGAGATTATGAGATATCTCCACTCGCAGTCATGTCAGGAGATGTCAGCTCGAGTGATGATATACAGGATTATGATATTCTATCCATCCATTTACCCCATCAAGAGCTGGAGCAGAAAAAACTTCGCATCCAGGATAGTTTGCTTCTATCACTGAGTTTCTTGCTTGCATCCCAGAAATATCAAAGGTTATATCAGCATAAGTTCCCTGTATATGTATCGTATCATATTCGCAGAAAAGTCTCACGAGATCGTCATTTGCCTCTTGACTGATAATTATGCGTTTCCAATCGATTTGTATCACTGATATACAAAATAGAAGAAATTGTCTGTCAGATTCTAAATACACTGCAAAAAGTATGATTTGTGATTGAAAGAGCGCATACTGAAGTGGGGCAAGAACAATTTGAAATCAACTGGAAATTTGATATCGCAGAAATAAACTGTGATCACATCCAACTCTATAAACTCATTTGTCTCAAAGTTGCTCGAAAATTTTGATATGAAGTTACCTTTCTTCCAAAGCCACACCCAAACCGAAATGGATCAGGAATGCACTTTAATATTTCTGTATTAAATGATAGAAAAAATCTCTTTTTTGATGAAAAAAATATTTGTGAGAAAGTGTATGTCAATCCTACAAAAAACTCCTTATGAAAGAAATCGGAGCATCACAACCATATGCAAATATATACTCTACTCATAAAAATTATTTATCATAATAATATACAAGAAAGTCAACTTAATTCTCATTATTTTTATATTTATTTTATTGACGCGATATTTTTTTCGTGTTACAGTTCTCTCGTACCTTTTAAAACAAGTTTCACAATAAAACTTCATTCTAAAAGGAAAAACTTATTTTTCTAAAATAAAAACACATATGGGATCAGATTTACTCCACAGACTTTCGAATTTTAGTCCTATTGACCTTACTGAGCTCAATGCAACAGCGAGCTATCTCAAACGAATCGATAGAAAATTTCTTATTACAGAAAAACAGCTTCTTGAAATCCTTGCAGACCTCTCTGATGATTTTCGAGCTCTTGAAATTGATAATAAACGAGTATTTATTTATGATAATGTGTATATGGATACGCAAGATTATCTCTTCTACAACCAACATGAAAATCAGGTTCCAAGCCGAACCAAAATTCGAACTCGACACTATGTCGATTCTGGAGATTTGGCATTTTTCGAATACAAGCAAAAAGAAAATGGAGTCACTCGAAAATTTCGATACCAGTTCCCTGCAGTAGAACATGGAACGATGACAAAAGGAAAAAAGAGATTTTTTGAAGGAGTATTTCAATCACTCTACGGAGAAAAAGCTCCAAATATCTCCCCAGCTATTTCTACAAAATATAAAAGACTCACTCTCGTAAGTAAAACGGGAGAAGAAAGACTCACGATCGATTTTAACATCGTTATCAAAGATCTTCGTCACGAAGACGCGAAAGAGATTAAGCTTAAAAACCTTGTGATTATCGAATCAAAATCACTCTCTGATGATTGTAAAAGTATCCAAATCATCGAATCAAAAGGGATAGCTCGAGCTGACTCTTGTTCAAAATACTCTCTCGGGGTGGTATATTCAGGACTCGCAAGCAAATGGACGAAATTTGAAGAAACGATGAAAAAGATTCAAGAAATACGTATGGAAGTCGTAAAACGTACCCGAAAAGCTTCTCAGGCACAAGTAGAGCAAAAAGTAGAACATCATTTCCAAAAAACATCGCTTGAAGCAGTAGCACAAACTGCTTAACCCCCTAACCATTCTCCCCAAACATAACCCCTCACAATTCTCCCCTTATCAGGGGAGATGAAACAAAAATAAGACTAGTCTCGATGAGACCGGTCTTATTTTTAATCCAAATAACTATATTCAATATTATACTTTCGAAAGAGCTTTCGAGATCCCCCAACAAATACTTGATACTCATTTAAGCCTAGTTTTTCTTGCCAATCTGAAATTATTTCTCTCTTTTGCGCTTCTATCTCAAGAAGTGGAGGAATCCCATTTTGATAGTCATCTATATCAAAAACAATATTCTCCAAAGTATATGAAATTCTATGTTTTTTCTTTTCACGTGTTTTTTGCATTCCATATTTTTCTAATACTTTTGCAAAGCTTTCTATGTTTGTCACTTGCATTTCATGCTCTTCTTTCGCGATGAGACCTTCTTGTACCTTGATTTCTTTCCTCTTATTTTTAATGGTATAAATATGTTCTTCTCCCTTTTTTCTGAGTCGAAACATCCGTCCATTTGCTTCCATTTTATGTTCAAGTTCATCAGGAAAATCATAATATATATCATGGATTATCCCCTCAAAGGTTTTCTGAGCCCCTAAAGATTTTAGCTTTGAAACAACTTCTTCAACGGGGATTTCAAGTATTTTTATTTCTTTTTCAAGCATCGATACCAAAATTTAAAAAATGATGTGGGAAGTATAGGAAAAAAAGTGGGAAATGGAAGTTTTTATGCAATATTTTCTAGACTAGGAGCATCGTTAATATTAACAGATTCACCAGTTGGGATTTTTGTTTCTGGTTGAAACCATGTTATATTTCCATAATCGTCCACAACATAATCTTTATCATACTCCTCTTTATATTTCTCAAAAAGTCCTCTTGATCCATCTGTCATTTGCTCCTTATCTCCAAATCATAACTCTTGAATGATATGCTGTATTGCTCTATTCGCTACTTTTTTATCTTTGATGTTACATTCTACTTCTATGAGTTCAGGAATTTTTCATCCATAATTGTCTATATCTATCACTGCTTGAACTTCTTTTCCTTCAAACATAAATTTTACATTATATGTTTTTCTTATTTTTTTCTTTCTTCGAGAGACTCTGAGTCATACTTCTGGAAGTACTTTTTTAAAAATATCTGAATTTAAAATAGCATATTCCCCTTCAAATGCCTCACGTGCTTCTTTGGTTTCTCCAGAAGTATTTTTTGTATTTTTTTGTTCTTTTTCATCAAGAGTTCTCTTAAGAGTATAGTAATGAAATTCTTCTCTTGTAGTAAGATTTATTTTTCTTCTGACTCGCACACTTCTCTTTGACCTTTCTTGTCTTCAGGTTTTTTTAGAAATTTCTACTATTTTTTTTCTATCAAGACGCAAGTATTTATCATCATAATATTCATCTTCGATTTTAAATTCTCACACTTCTTCAGCCGAGATGAGTCAGTTTCATTTTTCTTTCCAATTATTGAGTCCGTCTGCTACTTCATTTCGAGAACAGTTTAATACTTTCATCTCTCTTTCTTTTTCATCTGGATTTTTATCAGTCGTATCAAGTATTCAGAAAAATTTAGAAACGAGAAAAAATGAAGTAAGTGCATCGTCTTTAAGAATATTAAATATTCCTGTTCTTAAATTTGCTGGTATTTCTTTTGCTTGAAATGCTTGAAAATTATCAAATCCAACATTTCTGAATTTTTTAATAATCCACTGTACATATCAGAAAAAATATATTTTTTCTTTATTTATCTGAGTAATTCTTTTTTTAGAAGTCATTTTCATGATTTCTCAAACTTGATTTCGGATATATTCTCAGATTTTTGATATATTATTTCTTGTTCCTTCATAATGTTCAATCGCATCGAGAGAAGACGAAACTTTTTCTGTAGTTTTTCATATAAGATGTTTTACTGCTTCAGTGAGTGTAGTATTGTATACTTCAGCTATTGCAGATTTTTCATCAAATGGAAGTTTTTTAATTCAGAGCATATAAAAATATATATTTTACAAACAACAATACTATATTAAAATATATCATGAAATCAAAAGAAATTTCATTTTTTAGTTTTCTGATTATACTTGAAAAAAATAAGAAAAAACTATGACAGATATCTACTGCGACATCATCGATAACTTCTGAGATATAGGATTTGCTATTAAAGTGATGAATACTTTTTTCGTGCAAAAAAAAGAAACTGCATTTCGCTTTTTTGGAAATAATCGTGAAGTGTATGAGATGTTTGAAAAAAATCTCTTTCCAGAGATATCTCGAGAATATCATGATTTGAGTGAGATACAAAAATTTATTCCCTCACCAAAGATTCTCAATCTCTTTGAACGAAAGATAGACTATAGTTTTCTTGAGTCGTTTGATTTTCCGATTCATCTTATTCATTTTTCGTATTTCTCTCTTGAGCCATATCGCTCTCCACTCTCTCCTGGAATACAAGCCTGGCATGGAAAAATATTTCAACACAAAAATCTCAGTGTAGAGCAATTTGCAGTATCTCTATTACCTAGTACTGGATGAGTATTTTGCGAAAAATATTTTTTGAAAGAAATTTTTTCACGAGAATATTTTGTGAAAAAATACAATGTTCCAGAAGATACAAAATGGATTTCTATATTTTGTTATCCTGAAACTTTATGATTTTTAGAAACACAAGGATTTTTTGAAGTTCCTGAAGATATACTTTTTTTGAGTTTTGGAAAAAGGTTTTCTGAGAAAAAAAATATTTTCGAACTTCCGTTTCTTTCGATGCAAGAGTACTACTCACTCCTACAACACTGCCATGCCAACATCGTCCGCGGGGAAAATAGTCTCGTACCAGCACTCGAATCACGCGCTCCATTTTTTTGGGATATTTATAAAGAAAGCAATAAGGCTCATATCGCAAAAATACAAGATTTTTCCTACTATCTGAGAGAAAGCTGATATCCTGAGAATCTCATAGATGCGCAATTGGAGGGGAATATTGAGAGGAAATATGAGGGGGTGAAGGATCTAATAACTCTCTCTTAGTCACAAAAAACTCTTTCCTGAATCCTTACTCTTGGGAAGAGCAAGGGGCTACAATTCAAACTTGTAGTTTCTTTCCCTTTACAAGGGAGACAAGTGAAGAAAGGAGTGCTTGCACGACTATTCTGAAGTTGAAGCGAAGCAGAATTCAAGAGAGAGTTACAAAAAAAGGAACGCATACCTGCGTTCCCTCCAAGAAAAGTATTTTCTACTTTGCTCGTTCTTGATATTCTCCTGTTTCGGTATTGACGATGATATCCTCTCCTTGATCCACAAATCCTGGGATTTTGAGGGTGTATCCTGTTTGAGTCGTACCGTCTTTGGTGACTCGTCCATCAGCTGTATTTCCCTTTACTCCTGGATCACACTCTGTGATTGTGAGTCGTACCGTTGCAGGAAGAGAGATACCGATAAATTTTCCTTCAAACTGTTGTACGTCTACTACGAGTCCTTCAGTCAAGAAGTATTTGTTATCTCCGATACTTTCTGCATCGATTTCGATTTGTTCGTACGTAGTATTATCCATGAAGTAATAGGTCCCTCCTGATTCATAGAGAAATTCAAATTTTGAACGATCCAAAATCACATCATCCATCTTGTCTTCTCCATCAAATTGTCGGTCTACTGAGTTTCCTTCCATAAGATTTTTAAGTCTCAAGTTGATTGTCGTAGCCCCTCGTCCTCCTCGTCGGTACTCATATCGAGTCACGATATAGAGCTGTCCGTCTATTTTCAAAACGGTACCAAGTTTTGACTGAAATGCTGTTTTCATAAGTGCAAAATAATGTATAAAACATCCCAATTCTATGATTTTTTTGCAAAAAGCAAGTTTTTTGGGGTTTCTAAAAAATATGATAGTATTGTAGTAGAAAATATTACTTTTTTCTCTTTTTATGTCTGAACTTGAAACATCTAACGAACTTTTACAAGATACTTCTACAAGTTTTCCTACAGGAGGCGAAGTCTTATGAGCTATTTCAGATATACTTTCTTATCCAGAAGATATAAAAAATCCTCACTGGGTTCTCCAAAAACTTGCAGAGATATCGCTTCGAGTTTCTCCACAACATCCAACCGTTATAGGTATCATCAACGGGACTTTTTGAGGACGAAATAATGAGTATGAAACACTCCAAATAGATACTCAGTGAAATGTGATTCTCACACGAGTAGCAAACGATACAGAACATCTTCTCAAAAACTCACAAACATGTTCATGAGTCGAAGAGATGCATCTCACTTCGATATTTTCCTGAGGTGGAAATGGACTTCCTA
>JAMIGJ010000093.1:0-2836 GCA_035905775.1 Candidatus Altimarinota bacterium | reverse complement strand
CCAAGATGGTACACCAATAAAGAGAACGTCAACATCATCAGAAATTAAATGAGGCGATATCGATAATATCTAAAAAAGTTCCTATGGAATTATGAGTCACCAAATATAACGACACAACAAAATTCAATAATCTCATAGAAATTGGGTCTCTTTTTCTCACACGATTTTCGGAAAGTAACCCTGAGCTTTCACGACAGTTTGGGGGAATGGTTTTTATGGATTTTCTCGAAAAGTGAATGTCAAAAGGAAGCGCACTCTCAAAAATAGAAAAGGTATATAATAGTCCCACGATTCGTTCAAATCTCCCAGATACATATCTGGGATTTCTTGGATATGCTATACTTGTTATGCGCTGAGCAAAAGATACAGAATCATATATCAAAGAATATATTGCATATCTCAGTTCCCAACCGCAAGTTATAGGCGGAGAATCTCAAAAAGTGTTTCAAATATGTCAACAATACTACAACAAGCTCCTCACAGATCAGGCAAAATCTGTTGTTGCGAGCAACCGTGAATCAGTAGCAAAAATCATCTGAAGCAAACTTCGCTTTGACACTACCCCTCAGAGTCCAGATATATTTTTAAAAACAAGTGATTTTCCACAAGGGATTAATGATATTGCCAATCAATGAATCATGAAGACTCATGACCCTCTTATAGCAGGATACAGGATAGCTAACCAATGAGCAGGGAGTTTCAATCAGCTTGATTTTTTTCTCTCGCTTCATCGCAATAGGGCAAATATCGCACGTAACAAATCATATCAAGAAAAAATAGCAAAACTTGAATATTTTGTATGAGGAAATAATAAAAAAAATCTCATTATCCTCGAAAACGACAGAGTGCTTGACTATGGATTATCAAGGATTAATAAGAAATATCCAAAAGAATTCGAGCTTTGTTTTTTATGAACTAATGGACAACTCGATTGGAAGTTGCTTGAATCTTGCATGACACCATCGATCACAGACATGGAGATAAATGGGGAATTTCTACAAAAAGCAGATATTCAATGAGGAACAAAAAAGTATAATATTCAGCCCTATCTCAGACAAAATAACGTACACTGAGTTAATCAAGAAGCTCTTCTCTCAGAGATCAACCAATATATATTACCTGAATACGACAGACTCTCAGAGGGGCTCAAACAAAAAAATCCAGAGATTACCAAATCAGAACTCCCGGAGTATTTTTGATTTTTGAATGATCTTCGTACGCAAACAATTATTGTATCGCAGCATAGGTCACTCCAGCATTTTGAGATTTGTGTAGCAATCTCTGCATCTCTTCCCCCCTATGCTATTATACATGTAGAAAATGGTGTCTTGAATTGTGTTTTTCTGCACAATTCAGTGCCTATCGCTGAGTATGAATCTACAAAAATGAGGCTTCAGGAAGCGAAGTACCAAGATGAGACATCTATTTTTTATTCATGAGAACCAAAGATTATTTTGTCCCTCAAAGAACAAATACGATCTTTTTTGATTGCAAACAAGCAAAGCAAAAGCGAGGATATTCCAGTACATGGTTTTTACGACAGACTCACCGTTGAGGAAAAAGAAATTTTTCTTCACAAGGCCGCTACCTGAGCATTTGCTTTTTTGCTCGATACGCAAGCTCGAGGAGATGAACGATTCACCAGGGGTGACCTCATCTACAATTATTTCTACACACCAACCAAGAAAAAATATACAACCATTTCGGATTATATTCGGAGTTTTGAAATGCTACCGATGGCATATAGACCAGAAAGTAGCGATACTTTTGTACGTCGATATCTCAATTTAAATCGTATAAACGAGACTGAGCTAATCCCCTACAATGAGAATGATCAAACGATGTTCACAAACCACATCTTTTGGCTCAAGCAAAAAGATAGATTTCATACGATCGCTCAGAATTTTCCTGCTGACAATCTAGCTAAACTCAAAGAGTATGCTCTCGTACTGGAGGGCAAAGATTTTCGAGTGCCATTTATACATGAGATGCAGTCAAAAGAACTAATGAAGACGCTCACTAAATATGAAAATAACCGATACAAATCATTCAAAACCATTCTTGCGAATATCGATCTTTTTCGAGCTGAGAAAGTTCCAAAGTGATGTCAAGAATTTCTATCCTCATGGCTGAGTAATCTCGATTTTTCAAATACGGAAAATATCATATATGGCACCTATATCCAGCGGCAACAACTCACATATTTCCCATCAGAAAAGAACTTTGAAGAGAGGTTGCAACGAATCACGAGCAGAGAACTCTTATGATGTTTTGAGAGCTATTTTATAGAAACCAACAATATCGCTGATACCCTTGCAAACCAAGAAAAATGCCGTTATCTCATAGAAAAACTCCAGGATATGGGTGAATCATGAAAACTTTTGGAGTTATCACAATTTATTCTCGAAGAAAACTTTGATAAAAGAAGTGTGTGAATTCTCTCAATGCTAGAAGAATATGGGATGCATGTAAATTTTGATATCTACCTCGCCAAAATAGCCTTTCGTGACATTGAAAAAATCGGGAAGAACATTGCTGTTTCACAGGGACTGTATAGTGCCATTAAGCGAAGGTTTGAGTTGGAATGATCCAAAATACGTCTGGAACATCAAAAAGCCAAAGAGATAGAGAAGGAGAGTATTGATTTAGGAAAGGAAAAGAAAAATGCGGGGAAGAAAATAAAAGTCGAAAGACCATCGGAGATTATCATAGCTCTCGAGGAGATTCAAAAGGCAAGAGAGACATTTGCAAGAAAAACACAATCATTGAGAGCAGAGCGTACTGCGTTGAATGAAGCTATTGCAAAGTTGAGAACAAAAAAAATAGAGCAACTCAC
>JAMIGJ010000092.1:0-9780 GCA_035905775.1 Candidatus Altimarinota bacterium | reverse complement strand
TATGAGCAGTAGAGTCATAGAGCAAGGAAAAAATAAAGTCAGTACTTTTGGTACCCAAATCGAGCAAGCACTCTTGAGTGCTTCTGGAAATATGCTCGTAGGAGCACAAGCAATCGAGCAAAATCTCCAAAGTCTCGAAGACGAAAAGCAAAAAGCTTTGGCACTTTTACAAGATAAAATCGGGCTCTATGAAGCACAGCTCAAAAATGTAGAACAAAGTACTGATATCTCTGGAAGTGTTCATAGCTCACAAATCAATCAAAATACCACCCAAAAAGCCCTGCTTGAGGAAAAAGTAATTTCCCTGCAAGAAAGTCTCAAAAATCTCGGAGCCTCCAAAAAAGCTCGACTTTCAGAAATCGCAGCTCAAATCACTCAAGCTCAAGTTCAATGATCGCTTTCTGGACTCCAAGCTGGGAAATGAGACATCACTTCCCCGATTTCAGGAGTCGTGACAAAAAAATTTATTGAACGTGGAAACGTCGTAAATCCTGGTCAGCCCTTGCTTGAGATATCAGATATCAGCAGTAAAAAAATGCGAATTTTTGTAGACAGTGAAGTACTTGCACAACTCAAAGAAGACGCAAGCGTTTCTATATTTTTTGAAGGAAAAAGAGAAAGTGTGAGTGCAAAGATCTCTCTTATCTCCCCTTTTCAAGACGAACTCACTCGAAAAACCCAAGTCGAGCTACGAAGTGAAGCATTTGCAGATATCCCTCTCGGGACTCGAGCCAGTGTCTATCTCTCAAGCGATGAGGCACAAGGAGTGACGATTCCGAAAAGTACGATCGTCGAAGTCTATGGGGTTCCTGGAGTGTATAAGGTATTTCAACAAACAGCTGAGTTTGTACATATCGAAATCATCGAGCAAAACGATGATATCGCAGTCGTATCAGGACTTGATGCGGGAGACGAAGTGATTCTCCTCGGAAAAGAAAATATCTTTGATGGAGAAAGTCTCAAAACCTACACGCTCCTACCAGAATAAATCTTATCACTCATCATACACTATGTTTTCAAAACTTGCTGCATTTTTTATCCACAATACCAAGCTCACCTTTATCCTCGTGATAGTGACTTTGCTTGCTGGAACTGCGAGCTACATACTCATCCCCAAACAATATAATCCTACGATAGTCGTGCCGGCATTTTACATCGAAGTTCCTTCATTTGGGCTTTCCGCAGGAGAAAATAAAAATCTCATCCTCGAAGGACTCGAAGATCGTGTGATGGAAATCGAAGGCATCGATAAAATCTATGGAGTAGCCGGAGATCACTTTACGGGACTCATGGTTCAGTTTGAGGTTGGGATAGAAAAAGAAGCTGCTAAAATTCGTCTCCTGCAAAAAGTCTCAGAGATACAGGATATCAAAGCGAGTATCAAAGCCATAGATCCTGATGAGCTTCCACAGATATCATACGCACTGAGTCTCTCCAAAAAAAATACACTCTCAGAAAATGAAGCTGCAATCTACCTGCGAAGCATCGCACTTCGTATCGAGGAGTCACTGCGAACGCTTCCTAACCTCACAACGATGGAACTCGTATGAGGCTGAAAAAATAATATCATCATCGAGCTTGATTCCCTCAAAGTTGAAAGTTTTGGACTCGATATCGTCCAGATACGTGAAACTCTCACTTCCAATAATCTCATCTTACCTGCAGGAAATGTGATTTCAGGGGGAGAAAAAATATTTATCGAAACACAAAGCTTTTCCGCGGATATCGCAGATATAAAAAAGCTTTCTATCGCAGCTCGTGACGATACCCTTATCCTTCTGGAAGATATCGCAGATATTCGTGTGGGAGAATTTGAAAATACACACGCTTCTCGCTTTGCGAGCCACGAAGTGCACGGCCCTGCTGTATTTTTAGGAATTGGGAAAAAAGCAAGTGTGAACGCAGTATCTTTTACGCAAGAAGTGGAAGCACGAATGAATGAGATATCAAAAAACCTTCCCAATGATGTTATCGTCACTAAAATTCAGGACGAAGGGGCTAATGCTGCAGAAGCGACGAGCCATCTCATCAAAGATCTCATCCTCTCTATCGTCATCGTGGTTGGGATTCTAGTGGTATTTCTCGGATTTAAAAATGCTCTCAACACCGCAACAAGTATCCCTCTCATATTGGCTCTCGTATTTCTTTTTGCGTATCTGTGAGGAGATAATATCAATCGTATCACTCTCTTTGCCCTCATCCTCGTGATTGGGATGCTCGTCGATGACTCGATCGTCGTGGTTGAAAATATCCATCGTCATCTCGAAGAACGAGTCCACACAGGAAAAACGAAACTCGAAGCGATTTTAAACGCAACGCAAGAAGTCGGAAGTGGAGTTATCCTCTCAACGCTCACAAAAATCATCTCCTTTGGAGCCATGTTTTCTGTGACAGGGATGATGGGAGAATATATGGGGCCAATTCCAAAATACGGGATTATGGCACTTTTATTTTCTATCCTCGTAGCTTTTACGATCAACCCTTGGGTGAGTTATATGACCGCTCCCGAAGTGATACAAGGTGAAACTCACTCACACAAGACTTCTCGCTATGATATTCGAAAATTTTATAATCGTCTGATGCTCCGGCTCATTTCTCCTGGAAATACTTCAAAAAAAATACGAAGACTCATAAAAATAGGATTTTGGGGAGGACTGATCCTCGTCATCATCCTGCCTATTGCGACCAATATTTTTAAAGCTCGGATGCTGCCAAAATCAAACCAAGATCAGGTCTATCTCTGGATTGATGCTCCGCGCAGTATGAGTGCGAGTGATTCAGAGGCTATCGTCAAAGCTGTAGAAAAAATTTTCTTAGGAAAAAGTATATTACCTGAAAACCTACAAATAGTAGAAAATATCTCGAGTACGATAGGAACTCCATTTTTGTGAGATTTTTCCAATCTTTTTAGAGGATGACTCATGCGACGCAATGAGTACGAACTCTCGCTGCGTATCAATCTCCTCCCAAAACACCACCTCAAGAATAGGATTTCTTCCGAACTCTTTACGATACAGGCTCGTCCATACCTGCGAGATACTCTCTTGAAACAATTCCCAGATATCAAGATACGACTGCTTGAGGATCCTCCTGGACCTCCCGTACGAGCGACTTTTCTCGCGAAAATCCAAAGTACTGCCCCAGAAAAATCTCTGCAAGCATTTAGTCAGCGACTCTATCAAAAGATACGACCTCTCGCACAGCAAGAAGATATCGCAGATATGGGGATATCAAGCTCGAGTACCTATAAAAAGGCTCAAATCATCATCGACCAAGATGCGGTTGCTCGAGCAGGACTTTCTCCCGCACAGGTATCTCAAAGTCTCGCGCTCCTCCTGAGTGGTCAGGAAATTGCGCTCCTAAGAGACGAGGTTCGTGAAGAAAAAACCTATCTCATCCTCGGAAGTAAAAAAAGTTCAGAAGATATGATTTCACTTCTCAAAAATGTTCGCTTTCAAAACCGAGAAGGAGTGACTATTCCTCTCTCCAGTATTGCTCAAATCGAGCATGGATTTGTCTCTGGAACCATTTATACCGATGAAAAGAAGCAAAGTTTTTATATCTATGGAGAGATGGCTGATAACTCTGTTGTCTATCCTACGGTAAAACTTTATAGCTTTTTCTCAAGTCCTGAGTTTCTCGGAGAGGAGTATATCGTGACCAAGAAAAATTTCTATGAAATAGAGTTTCTCGGGCTCAAAGACGGACATACCTATACCCTCGCGTGGGACGGAGAGTGGAAGCTCACCATGGATACTTTTCGAGATCTCGGATCTGCGATGATTCTCGCAATTGGTCTTATTTACCTGCTCATCGTTGGACAATTTCGAAGTTTTGCAGTAGCTGGGATTATTATGCTTCCCTTCCTGCTTGGATTTTTTGGAATATTCCCTGGATTTAGTCTCCTCTATCTCCTCAAAAACGAATACTTTAACGCAACGGGAATGATCGGAATTATCTCGCTTGCAGGGATCGTCGTCTGAAACGCAATCCTGCTCATCGACTACATCAACATCCTCAAAGAGCGCGGATGGACCATCGAAAAAGCCATCGTTGAAGCGGGATATGTTCGATTTATGCCGATTATGCTTACCTCTCTCTCGGCTATCCTTGGGGCTATCAAGATCACCTCTGATCCGGTATGGAGTGGGCTTGCCTGGAGTATCGTCTGGGGACTTTCTGCTTCAGCTATCCTCACCCTCATCCTGCTTCCAGTATTTTATTATGACAGTCAGAGGAAGAATTGGGAGTAAATCATTACTTCCCTCTTATGTCACTCAAGTACAATACACCTGTTTATTTCTTAAATATTTTGCTATGACCCATTATATCATCTCCTTTATTCTCGGAGGTTGTATCATGCTTTCAGGCTGTTCTCAGCCTCTTTCAGAAAGTGAAACACAAAAAGCAAATATTTCTCCTCAAGAAGAAAATATGGTGATACCTGAAGATATGCTTGATTCAGAAAGCTTTACTTCTCAAGATATACAAGTAATTTCTCAAGAAGAAAGAGATTCTCTCATCCATATGCGTGAAGAAGAAAAACTTGCTCAAGACGTCTATCTCAGCCTCTATGATACTTGGGGAAAAAATATTTTCCAGAACATTACTGAGAGTGAAACAACTCATACTGATGCAGTCGCAAATCTCCTGAAACAATTTGATATCGAAGACCCCGTCACAGAGAAAACTCAAGGAGTCTTTCAAAATCCTGAACTCCATGCACTTTATAATACTCTCATAGAGCAAGGAAGAAAGTCTCTGCTTGATGCACTGATCGTAGGAGCAACCGTCGAAGATCTCGATATACAAGATATCGAAGCATATAGAGCTATCGTGAAACATCCAGATATTCTGCGAGTCTATGAAAATCTCCAAAGAGGTTCTCGCAATCACTTACGAAGTTTTGTAAAAAATATCAAAAGTGAATGAGGAAGCTATACTCCTCAATATATTTCAGAAAGCATGTATCAAGAAATCATTTCAGGGACTACAGAGCGAGGAAGTGGAAATGGAGGAAATCATGGAGGAAGATAAGAAAAAAATCCCGAAAGGGATTTTTTATTTCTCTATTGGTACAAATTCCTCCCATCCATATATCTCTGGATACTCTTTCCAAGGACCTTCACAGACAGAATATCTGAGACATTTCTTACATTCTTCTCATTTCGCTTTTCACTCTGTCCATCTATAATCTGCATAACTCTCAATTCTGTTTTCTGCATCAACAACTGAAGTTTCAGGCATAATATTTTCGGCTATTGCCCACTCGTACCCCTGCATCAGACAGTATGGTATCGCTTCAGTAAATGCTGGAATTTCTGCTTTCTTCGCGAGATCAAGAGCTTTATGTACATAAAAAATAACTTCTGACTTCTTGGGAACTACCGTTTCTTTGTTTTTGGATGCACTCCCAAGAATATGTACAAAAGCAAATTGAAATTGCTTGACTCCAATTTTTATGAGGAGAGCTGCAAGTTCTGGAATCTCTTTATAATTTGTCTGCGTAATAACCGAATTGATGACGATAATCTGATTGAGTTTCTTGAGATTGATGAGTCCTCGTATCACTCGTTCCCAAGCTCCTGGAGTTCCAACTTGACTGTCATGTGTCTCCGCATGAAATCCATGAATCGAGGGACTAAATTCTGTCACTCCTGCAGCGATAAGTTTCTTGGTATATTCTAGATCTGCAAAATTAGTTCCATTTGATTGAATCTGTATCTGCATATATCAAATATCGTGTGCGAACTGTACAGCCTCAATAAGTTTTGGATGAACAGTTGGTTCTCCTCCTGTGAAAACAATATATCTACAGTCTTGCTGATATTCACTCTGAATTATTTCTTTGATCTCGTCTATAGTTCGAGGCTTAAAACGCGTTCTTTTATCTCCCTGGACACAAAAAGTACAATAATTATTACAAGCAAAGCCTACTTTCACATCGGTTCGTTTCAACATAAAATACTATGAACAAATAAATGTATCGGTAGTAACTGTCTTTCCTATCCAAGAATAAAATACTTTTTTATTCTCAGAATCTTGGAGTTTCTGGAAAAGTATATCAATAATAGCTATATCGAGTCTCGTCCTATTATCTTTTGAAAAGTTAGAATGTATATTTCCAGAACTTTTATAGGAATAAATAGGACAGGCTCAAAGATAGGGTTTATAAACATGGTCATTATATCATGGGAGTCAATCGAGTGTCGAAGCTTGTACCATACATTTTGTAGTATCGCTTGCCATAATATCTCTATAGTTTTTCTCTCCGTCATCAGAGAGTTGTATAAGTCCAAAGATGTCATCTCCCATACGAGCAAACATCCTCCCTTCGTCACACGTATACACTTTTCCATCATAGTTATAGGCGAGTTGCCCTATACAGGCTCCACAAGGACTGCGAGAATCTAAGAAATTTGGATCAGTTTCTGTAAGGATTTTTGTAAGAAAGATACTTGCATATCCTTCTTTAAAAAAAGTTCCAGATTTATTTATTTCTAAAATATAATCAAAAGCTTTTTCATAAAATTCCAAAAAATCATGATAGCTATATCAAAGTAAATCGAGTTTTTTTGAGGCAAATCCATAAGGATTGAGAGGTCGAATATAGATAGAATCGAGTCCCAAAGAAAGATAGGTATCTACTATCTCTTTATGACGAGAAAGTGTAAACCTGGTTGTCGTCAGAAGACATCCCATCTTTCGATTCTGTCAGAGTTCTTGATATTTATTATTGATTTTCCTAATATTAGTAGTTACCTCTTCGAAAGAGTTTCCTGTATACGAACGATTATAGTTATGAAGTTTCTCATCTCCATCCAAACTCGTACATATATCAACTCCTTCTTGTAAAAAATAATCCAACATAGCATCGCTAAGAAGTGTAAGATTGGTTACGATAACAAGACTGAGTTGTTTTTTGAGATGGTATGCTTTTTGTTTTGCGTAACTTACCACAAACTCTATCACTGGAAAATTAAGAAGAGATTCTCCTCATTGAAATTCAATAGTAAGATTAGTTGAATTTGAATAAAATATTGTATCTACAACCTTTTTTGCAGTATCTATAGACATATCATACTCTGTTGCTGTGTCATTTACAACAGAAGCATGACAGTATTGGCAAGCATGGTTGCATCTGAGAGTCGTAACCAAGATATGAAGTGAAGGTCCTTTTCCTACAAAAAAGTTTTTTTGAGCCATTTTTAAACTCATTTCTGATTCATAGTTCTCAGATTTTAAAAAATAGTTTTGTCTGAGTTCTTCTTGTAAATGAAAAGAAAGCTTCTCAGGACTTTGTAAGAAAATATGGAAATCTTCTTTTGAAAGATATATATATTTCCCTATATCATTCGTAAGAAGATATTTTTCAAGAGAGAGTTTCTTGAAACGGAAGAATCCTCGTTGTGAGGAATCTGTATAGTCTTGAATAGGTGATCTCATTTTTTAAAATTATACGTTACTTACATATTTTTTCTTGTCTGAGATATTGGCAAAATTCATAGCGTTGCTTTGAATAATTGATATGTAAAGGGCATGCATTTTTCGCGTTGCATTTTTCGGGACGAAAACCACATTGAGAAAGTACTTCTTCTCCTTCGATAGCTATAAGAATATCAAATAAACTCATATCCTTTCGTTTCACAGAAAATCATCCTTGTGGTCATTTTTTGGAAACAAGAAGTTCTTTCTGTACTAAAAGTTGAAATGTTTTGAGAATATAAGGAGTGTTTTCCTGAAATTTTTCTCGTATTTTATGAATTCACACTTTTTCTTCTCTTTGAGTTCCTAAGAAACTCATAATCTGAAAAGCATACTTGCTTGTTTTAGAAAGCATCATAGTTTTATAATTGAGATTCTAAAGTCAAAGCCTTGGGAAATAATATATTGTTTTCGAGATGTACATGCTCAAACGTCATATTCTGAAATTCTTCAAGTTTGGTGTAGAGAGCTGTGAAAGTATTGCAAGCTCCCTCTGGAAGGGTAAAGTTATGACTCAGTGTTGCTATCTTTTTGAGTGCATTTCCAACTACTTCGTGTTCTTCTTCCATCATTCTGATAGGATTTCCTACAGTGCCGAAAGGAGCAAACGGTTTTGATTCTCCATGTCTTTTTGCATCTGCAAGGTGCTTAATATATGGAAAAAGAACATTTTCTTCTTTCTGCATATGTGGAAACATTTCATCTTCCAACTCATGAATAATATGTGCTATTTCTATCGTCTCAGGATTCTCTCCTCCATGTACTTTTGCCACTTTATCTCCATACTGAATGAGAAGAGGAAGTGCCTCTCTCGTATACTTATGGTGTTCGTTTACAATGTAATTTGTAAGGAAATCCAAATCCCAAGATATATAATCATGTTCAGTATATCTTTCTTGTGAAAGACTCTCTAAATCTGTAATTACTTTCTCTACTTCCATTCATTTTTTTTCACAAATCAGTGTGAGTAATATTTTTCCTCCACAACAAAAGTCGATACCATATTTTTTAAATACATCCGCACTACGTATATTTTGTGCTACAATTTCTGCAACTGTTAGGTCTCTATAATTCATAAAAAATAATAAAAGATATACATATCTTTTATTATTAGAAAATTTTTAAGGAAAACAATTCTTTTTGAAAAATAAACAAGACAAATTACATAAAATTATCCTGTATAAACTTCATGAAATCATATACATCTCTAAAATTGAGATGTACTGGAGCATACCTGACATATGCCACGTTATCTATTTTTTTGAGACCTTGAAGAACCTGTTCTCCCACTTCTTTTGAGGTAATCTCTGTTTTTCCAGCCCAAGAATTTTCGAGCTGATTGATAAACTGATAAATAATCGTAGTTGAAATTCCTCGTTTATTGCAAGAGATAATAATACTTTCTTCTAGTTTTTCTCTAGTATATGGCTCAATTGCAAGATTATTTTTTATAATATTGAGATGGAGTTTTTCTATTCTCTCAAAAGTAGTAAATCTATTTTCGCAATTTTCACAAAGCCTTCTTCTTCTCATTACAAGACCATTTTCTATAAGTCGAGACTCGAGAACCTTTGTGTTTTCATTTCCACACTTTGAATTCGTAGAAAGCAATATGATAGAAATATTCCTGTGGAAAATATTATTTTGTGAATAAGTTACTATATCATGACACGTGAAAGAGTGAAAACTCTTGGTGAACATATAGATATATCATGAAGTGAAGATGTCATTACCTTACTTGCTTATAATGCAGGAATTTGAAATGTGGGAAAATTGGTAACTATATATCAAAATGAAACCCAAAAAGAAGAATTTGTGTGGGAAGAATTTGCAACGTGGATCACTCAAAAAATGTGACTCTCATGAGTAACTCGAACAAAAAACGATTCTGAAGTCTATCATATTACCTATCAAGATTGGTTTGATGGGAATGATTTTTCTCAAAATGGAGAAGATGAAAGCATAGTTTTTAGCTCTACCCTATCTTTCTCAAAGAAAAAGATACAAGAAATGCTGAACTATGTAGAAAAGATTGCTGCTCTCCAAAAAAGAGGAACTCTGGTATTTCAAAGTCCGGAGGTCACAGAAACTACTCCTCAATATACAACTCCAGAGCTTTTCGTGCAAGCTCAAAAAGGTGAATGAATCTATGCATTTCTTCGTAGAAATGGTTTCGAGTGACCTCTTGCAGCAGGAATATTTTTAGACATCAATCGTTCTTTATTTTGAGGAAATATATTAGACATAAACTCTCTCCCTGCTTTAAAAGTATGAGTCAAATATCAACTTCCTGTC
>JAMIGJ010000091.1:0-2521 GCA_035905775.1 Candidatus Altimarinota bacterium | reverse complement strand
ACTCATTTATAGGATCGGAATGAAGTAAGTTTCTTATGAAATCATTGGATTTGTTTTCGAAGAACTCTTCTTTTAGTAACGAATGATTTTCTGCCCTCAAAACAAATTCTTCAGCATTTGCAAGATTTTGCACTTTGAAAAGAATATAGTTATTTTGATTTTCAAAGAATTTCTTTATGGCATTAAACATCTTTTTTTGTTTATCATCAAGTATAAGGCGAGAATAACCAAAAAAATATTTTATTCAGATTGATTCTCTGTTTTTTTCTATGTAAGTCCTAAAGTTAGATAATAGTTCATCTTTTTTAAGATGATCATCAATTGTAAGAATGAGATTATTCGGTATTCAGATGATTTGGTGTTCACTCTTCGTAAACTCATAGAAAAAGAAGTAATTCTCTGGTATTTCTTTATAGAAAGAGTTATCAATTCGGAAAAATTTATCTTCTTCTTTTGTGCTATAGAATACATAAACATCTTCAGTTGGAATTCATTCGGATTTAATTTGATTTCCAAAATCTTGTTTATTGACAAACGCTTGACGTCTCTCTGCCAATTTCTTTAGCGCCTCCTGTACATGCGGTCTTGGATCAGTAATATTTATATTTGATACTATTGGGGTATTTAATTTTCACGAATCAACAGAATAAGAATCTTGTGATTTTGACTTCATAAAATGAATCCTCTTTTCTTTCACAAATTGTGCCAAATACATATTGATAATATTTGAAAGATTTGTACCCATTTCACGAGCGAGATCTTGCGCTTCTTTTTTTATTTTTGAATCTATACGAAAACTCGATAATTCAGTTGGCATATTAGTGTAATTACAATGTATATACATATAATATAAATAATGCGGAAATATAGCAAATTTATTATGAAAATGGGCAATTTTAAGGATATCTTTACCTGAAAATTAGTTGTATATACATTTTATGTATTAAAAATTACCAGTAGAACTACGACTCTTATTCTTAATTATTAGACTTATGAACATTATTACTCCATTGTTTCGTGAAATTATTATAAAACATGACCTCAAGATCGATAAGAGAGTTCTTGGGAAGATTCTCTCCTGAGATTGAACTATCCAGTATAATAGTGCTATAAAAATCCAAAAAGAAATACAAGAAGTAACTTGAAGATTATTCCCCCTGAGAAACCTTTTCTTTCTTGATAAGCTCAAATGATACGAGAAGGAAAGAAAGGTTGTATACGAATATTCAGAAAATCCACTTTCTAAGGATGAATGGATAAGCATAGTAAGGTTTGTAATTGAGAGGAGATGGGATGCTTAGAGCAAAATAAATCCCCTTACGGGGATTTATTAGTCTCTTGGAATAATGATTGTAAAATAATGGTAATTATCTCTAAAATCAGGATTCCGAGAAGATGTTTGATAGATATCGGTATTTGGAGCGAGCAATGGGACTCGAACCCACAACGGCCGCCATGGCAAGGCGGTACTCTAGCCAATTGAGCTATGCTCGCGAACAAACTCAATATATATAAATCCAAAAAAAATCAAGAAAAAATAGAATTTTTTCCTTTTGCCTCTCGTGCATTTTTCTATATACTGTCACTATGTCTCGTAAAAAATCCACTCCAGTTCATAGACCATTTTTCACATATGAGCTACAAAATATTATTGCCGGAGGAATACTTGTAACCTTGGCGGTTTTGATGTTTTTATCAACTCGGACTCCAGTAAGTCCCGAAGAGGTTCAGCCAGTTTTTTGATTGTATCTTTCTCAGTTTGGGAAGTTCTTTTTTGGTGATGCGTTTCGTTGGATTTTTTCACCCATTTTGATGGCACTTGGTGTTATGATATTGGTAAAAAAAGCAAGTTGGTCGATGTCTCGATTTGTAGGGATTATATTATTTTTTATTGCGAGTACGTCGATAGTGGGTTGGTATCATGATTATATGAGTACCCGTCTTGATGTAGGAAGTCATAATTCTGTTGGGGTTTTTGACTTATTTGGTCTCCTCAAGACATTGATGGGATCAGCTACAGCATTTATTGCCGTGATAATACTCTGGTTCAGCGCTCTCTATCTCACTCTCCGTATCTCATATCGTGTTATACTCTCGAAGGTTAGGGAATCTGTTCCATCATTGACTCGGATGCGAGATGTAATAATCCCAACTGATGATGAAGATGAGGATGTTGTTCCTACCAAAAAAGCAAAAACTGATGAAGTATATAAGAAAAAAGCTGAAGAGCTCGAACGCAAGATTGCTGCTCTTCAGAAGAATAAGGAAGTTCCAAAAAAAGAAGAAAAATCATTTGCTACTGGGAAGGCACTTCTTGCCAACGCATTTTCTACCCTAAATAAGAAGATACCACTCGAAACTCCAGAAGGGAAAGTTATCGAATGAAATCATCCTGCGAAGGGGATTAATTTTGGAACTTGGGATTTTCCGAGTCTGAAGCTACTCAATGATATTCAGCATTTTAATGTGGTTTCTTCTGAGGAGATCGAGGAAAAATCACTACTGATCCAAAAAACTTTTC
>JAMIGJ010000090.1:0-5690 GCA_035905775.1 Candidatus Altimarinota bacterium | reverse complement strand
GAGAATCGTTTGTTCGCAGGCCTCGGAAATAGGAGGAAAAAACATAAAGAAGAAAAAACCAACTCCTGCGAGGACGATGGAGGAAATACTGGTGAAGAAGATACAGTTCGTCCACATGATAATATTCCTAAGTAGAAGCGTACGAACAGGATTTTTCCCAAGTCCGTATTTTGCGACATACATTCCTCCGAAGATAAATCCAGTACTGGTCACCGCAAGCATAATTCCCCAGGTTTCTACAGACACGAGCATGAGTCCATACGCGTCCATCAGAGACATAAACACACCTCCGAGGAAATTATTCCACATCGCAAACACAATTATGGCCCACAGTCAGGAAATCCCAGAAATGATAGCAATCGTCCCTGCAAGATCGACTTTTCTCTCGGGTTTGACTTCAAGGAGTTCATGGGGTTCTTGAGGAAATTTGAGGGGAATAAGATGTACGAGAGAAAGTATTGAAGCGATGAGTGTAAAGGCAAGAGCCCATCCCATTCAAAGTTGTCCAACAGTAATACCAGAAAAAACAGAAACAACCGTGAACAGGAGACCATTGGTCATCCCGATTTGTCCGTTGGCTTTGTCTCTGCCCTTCTCTTCAAAGAGAAGTGTTACCATCGTCGAAAGCGCAATCATACGGATATTTCCCACGACAGCCCCAATCATAATAAGGGTGATGAAGCACCATACGAGAGGATGACTGGCATCTTTCCAAACTTCCACACTTTGAGAGAGATAGAAGAGAAAAGCTCCTGCGTAAAAAAGCGTTGATATGAGAGTCGAGTATCCCATCACGAGTTTCTTGCGATGATGATCGACGAGACTCCCAAAATACATCCCTCCGCAGAGAGTGAGTATCATATACAGCCCTCAGATAAGCGAAGTAATCATCACCGAACGGGTTTCGAGATAGGCCCAAAAAACGAGAGCAAACCACAGAAACATATTCGCAAATCCTGCCAAGACGGTATTTCCGAGGATATGAAGAAAGAGTTGAGATGAGCGCATTTTTATTTTAAAAATTAATTTTTTTTTCTAACTTATGAAACTGTCCTTTCGTGAGAAATACACGATGCACTCAGAGGCTTTCGGTTTCTCCTGTATGAGTTGCCTGAAAGGTAACTCCGTGACTCAAAACTCTTTTTGAAACAATATCTAGGTCGATGTAGTAATACTCTTTTTTCATGATACAAAATTTTTTAAACTACTCTTGTGGTATACCAGCAGGATCCATCCAAAATGCTTCCCAAATATGTCCATCAAGGTCTTCAAAATCTCGACCATACATAAATCCATAGTCATAATCTTTGGTTTCTTGTGCTCCAGCATCAAGAGCAGTTTTTATGAAACTATCTACAGCTTCTTTCGAAGGAAATTCGAGTGCGTAGAGAGCAGAAGATGTATTTTTTGGAGCAATCGTTTTATGAGCTGGGAGAAAACCTTGAGCAAAACCCTTCGTCAGAAGCATCACGGAAAAATCACTTTTCCACATCATTGCGGCTGCTTTTTCGTCAGAAAAATCCATATTTTGTACAAAACCAAGAGCACTATAAAAAGCTATGGCTTTAGGAAGATCTTCGATAATGAGATTCACATAGAGCACAGGATTTTTTTCCATAGGAGAATTTTTAATATCTAAACTCTTCCAGTATAGCCTTTTTGAAAAAAAGTAAAATTATCGATATCGTGCTTCAAGCTCGAGCAGATATTTTTTATTTTCTATCCCTCCTCCAAAGCCAGTGAGGCTTCCATCAGAGCCAATGACGCGATGACAAGGGATGATAATCCCAATACGATTTTTCCCGTTTGCATTTGCCACAGCGCGAACTGCCTTGATATTCCCCAGCTTTTCTGCTTGTTTTTTATAGGAATATGTTTCTCCATAGGGAATGCTTTGGAGTACCTTCCAGGTATTTTTTTGAAGTTCCGTTCCAAAAGGAGCAACTGGAATATCAAAGTTTTTTCTCTTTCCTGCAAAATACTCTTGCAGTTCTTCCTCTATTTTTGCAAAAAGAGGATGATAATCTTGCGAAATTTCAGCATCAAAGTATTTCAAAATTTCCTCGATCTCTCGGCTACGTCTTTTTGCATCTCAAAATTCAAGCAGACAGAGAGTATCTTCTACGATTCAAAGAGTCAGAGGTCCAACAGGAGATTTTATGGTGGTGAGGAAGAGAGGAGTTTTCATGGTTTTATGGTTTGATATATGGTTCCAGCAGAGTCAAAAAACTATTATTGAGGGTGACATATTCGCTTTCACAGATTTGAGCTCGGTCTCCGGGAATAAATGCTTCCTGTACGAGGTAATCATAGGTGTTTGTATCAGAACCATAGACCCAACAGAGGATATTGTAGTAGCGCTGGTGATCGAGAGAGTGTTCGTCAGCAAAAGGAAGTTTGTTCGCTTCGAGTCCAGACAAATCACTATAAAATGAATCTGCCGTATCAAGAGCACTATTATCATTACTTCCAAGCAGGAAAAAGCTTGCAAGCTGGTCAGCCACATCTTCTTCACGACCCGTGATAGGAAGTTCATAGAGGTCTATGAGGGTATGTCAGATCTCATGCAAGGCAAAAAATGCAAGAATATTTTGTGCTACTTCATTAGGATTTTTACTTTCATGTCAGATGGATTCTGCCCACTCGATGATTTCATAACACAGAGTGATTTTTTTCATTTTGTATACGGTGCTTTTGGGAATAATTCTATTTCTCAATCTTTTTTTGCAATACATACTCTCATTAAAAATTCTAGAAGAGTAATATCTCTCCAAATTTCTCATAAACATTCAAAATACAGATTTGTTTCATTTTCATTCATATATTTTCAATTTATTTAATTCCTAACTTCCCCAACATATACTCTGGATTCTCCAGAAACTGCTTATAGAGAGTATAGTGCTCTGAGTCGCGATAGCAAATTTCCTGAAAGCCATTTTGGGAAATCTCGATGATTTTTGCCTGCGGGTAGGAGAGCAGTATGGGAGAGTGCGTTGCGATGATGAATTGACTGTTTTGCTCTACAAGCTCATGCAGTCGCACGAGAAAGGCAAGCTGTCTCTGGGGAGAGAGCGCTGCTTCGGGTTCATCGAGGATATAGAATCCATTTCCACGAAAACGATGCATAAACAGAGAAAAAAATGATTCTCCGTGAGATTGTTCATGCAGAGAAATCCCTCCATAATTATGGGTTCAGCCGATTTCATCTATATTACAGGCAACATTATAAAAGCTCTCTGCTCGCAAGAAAAAATTATCTTTCGGAAGCTTCGTTCCCTTTACGAGTTTCAAAGCCTCAGAGAGTGGAGAGTGTGTTTCTCTCGTTGCAAAATGAAAATTTTTAGAACCACCTTCAGGATTAAACCCATATCCTACGGCAAGTGCTTCGAGAAGCGTAGATTTCCCCGTACCATTTTCTCCCACAAGAAAAGTGACCTTTTCATGCAGCTCGATACTTTCGAGATATCGAACTACAGGGAGGTTGTAGGGATATTCTTTTTTACGTGGAATTTTCTCTTTTTGGAGCTCAAAAGAGCGTAGATAGTGAGTGCGGAACATAGAGAAAAGATTATTTTTTGATACATTTTAAAAGGAGAATACCCACTACTGCTCCCGAAAGATTAAAAATGAGATCAAGCATCGCATTTTCGTATCCTCCGACTCCATTTTCCTCGAGGCTAATAGCGATGAGAAACTCCATAATCTCATTGAGACTACTCACTCCTACGGAGATGAGTACCGCAGCAAGTGCGAGCAGAAAAGAGTTTTTTGGAATCTGGAAACGATAACAAAGCACATGATGTGCCATCATCGCGACGAGCATATAGAGATAAAAATGCACAACTTGGTCGTATTTGAGGATATAGAAATCTCCTCCGAGATCGAGAAAAGGATATATTTTATACGCAAAGAGGACTCCATCAGTCGTTGGTACAGCTCCTCCGAGCACATGCAAGAGTCCCCAAAAGGAGAACATCCACAGCATCCAAGTAGGAAACTGTGTGGTTTTGAGTGTCCCAAAAACTCCTGCAAAAAGTGCAATGATCACTCCTACATAGATAACAAACTCAAAGTTGAAATCTTGCAAGAAATAGATTCCTCCAAGAATCAAGTAGAGAGCAGAGAATCCCATAACGAGCCACTGATTTTTGGTAAACATAAAGTTTTATAAAAAAATACAAGGAATGTATGAAAAGTATACAGATTTTCAAAATAAAAAAAGAGCAGAAATATTTCTGCTCCGAAGTATATTTTAATGCTTATGCCCATGATAATGATCTTCATCTGTATTGAGTCCCATCACATAGTCTGCAAAATTATCGAGAATTGCCTGCCATCCAGCTTGTTGAAGCTCAGCACTGTTTTCACTTTCTGGCTCAAACTCAACGATGACATTGGTGCAGTGAGAGTCATGCTGAAACTCTACTTCTACTTTTCGACCATCTTCCATCGTATAGCATATAAGTTCATGAGGTACTATTTGCGTATATGTTCCAGAAAAATCAAAGCTCATCGATCCATCTCGCGCTGCCATCGTGGAGTGAAATTCTCATCCCACTTGTAAATCGTTTGTAGCCTCAGGACAGTGCCAGTCAGGACTTGCAGAATTCCAAACTTTGATGGCATCAGGAGTAGTATAGGCTGACCAAACGGTATCAATATCAGAGTGGATATGTGCTCCTACAAGAATCGTATTTTCCATAAAATATACATAAAAAAATAATATTCTCAGTATCGTATTTTTTAATAAAAGTGCAAATATTTTTCTACAGAGCTCTATATCATTGTATGATCAGTACGAGACTCAAGAGTATAATTCCACAAAGAATTATTTTTTTCAGAAGCACAGTTTCCACTCGTGCTACTATTTTTTTTCCAATAAAACTTCAGATAAACGCGATGACAAACAGAATGGGAATATACCAAAAATATTGTGTTTCGAGAAAGCCATTTCCAAAATAAATAGGAATACGGGTGAAATCAACGAGCAGGGCAATCGAAGCAATAGTAGAAACGTAAACTTCCTTTTTGAGTCCAAAAAGCGTCATAAATGCTCCACGAAGCACTCCTCCCGTTCCGATAAGTCCTGCTGTAAATCCTGAGAGTCCTCCTCCAATGACTCAGAGAGTAGGAGTTGCTTTGATCTCAAATGCAGGATGTAGGAGACTATAGAGAGCAAATATGATGAGAACACACCCTAATATGATTTTGAGGATATTTGCATCTATTATCCCGACGAGACTTGCTCACAAAATAGTCGCAAAGATACTCGGGATTCCAAAGAGAAAAAATATTCGAGCATTCCAGTGCTTATAAAACAGAGTGAGTCTCGCGGTATTCCCAAAGATATGATAGATTGCTACGAGGATCAGAGCCGTTTCGTAGCTAAAAAATTGGTGCGCAATCGGCAAAAAAATACTCGAAGATCCAAAACCAGAAATCGTTCCCGCGATTTCAGCGATCAGGGCTCAAAGAAAGAGAAATATATCGTGCATAGAGGAAAGATAAAAAAAGCGAAACATATATTTTGAGTATAGAAATTTTTTCTGGAGAAACAATTTTTCTTTGTAAAAAAATATTTTTTTACTACAATCAAGGCTTCTATTTTTACAAGAATTTTATGCAACAAAAATCACTACTTCCACTCATCTTGACCACAGCCTTTCTTGATCTGCTGGGGATGTCACTCT
>JAMIGJ010000089.1:0-41297 GCA_035905775.1 Candidatus Altimarinota bacterium | reverse complement strand
TTTCACAAAGTGTCGAGCAAATAGCTTCTCCTCGCACAGCATTTTTTATCGGACCAATTGCCGAGCTTTTTGTGATTCCTTTCATGGCACGTAGTACAGGGATTTTACTCTTTGGTTCTTGGTATGGAAACACCGAGGATCGAGCGCTCGCGCTTATCTTTTCCCTTGCAGGGATTATCGGGCTTATCGCAACACTGCTTGCGTTTTATTCACGAGCGTATAGGAATTTGTCGGAGAGTTATATGAAGGGAGGAGAAATAATATAAATTATAAAATCATATTTATGGCTAAGTATTACCCTGAAGACTATATGAAACTAAAAGTCTCTCCTACAGAGTGAGAATTGTTTCTATTAAAAAAATTAGAAGAACTCCCAGACGAATATGAAATCTTTTTCAATCCCTATTTAAACACTTTGAGACCAGATATTGTTATTTTACGAAAATGATACTGAGTATTAATAATTGAAGTGAAAGACTGGGATATAAAAAATTATGATGTATCTAATCCTGAATATTGGGAATGAAACTTCGAAACTTGAAAAAAAATTCAAAAAAATTCACCTTTAAAACAAGTGAATCAATATAAAAATGAATTTTTTGATATATATATATCTTGATTACTAGAAATAAGATTACAAAATAAAATTAAAACAAACGAAGATAAGGTTTTTGGTTTAATTCAAACATGAGTTTTTTTATACTGAACTAATAATACTAGTATTTATGAAATAAATTCTTCAAAACTAAATTCAAAATATAAATATGTTAAGGTTTTGAATGAAACTAATAATATTAAATATTATGAAATTAATAAAAAAAATACTTTCTTTACAGATGATCTTTATAACGAGTTTAAAAGATTTTTATACCCAAATTCCTTTGTAAAAGAACAAATAGAAAAATTTGAATACAAACCAGAACAGCAAAGGCTAACGATAAGCAAGGTATGACAACAAAAAATATCTTGATTTCCTTGAAGTTGAAAAACAACTGTATTAGCGTGACGAGCAAAAAATGCAGTTGATAGGCATGATGGAAAGGTTTTAGTTTTAACATATAATATAACACTAAGAAAATATATTGAACAAAAAATAAAGAATATTTGATGAGATTTGAATAAAATTATTGTTACAAACTACCATAATTTTACATCTAGCTATTTGAAACAAAATAAAATATGAAAAATAGATATCGATAGTGATTATGAAAATTTAGATTTATTTAAAAACAATACAGATAGATATGAAAGTATTTTTATTGATGAAATTCAAGATTACGAAAAAAATTGGGTAATAAATATCAAAAATAATTTTTTATATGACAATTGAGAGTTCGTTGTTATTTGAGATGAAAAGCAAAATATATATTCAAGAACTATGGACGAAGATAAAAAACCTTTTACTTGAGTTCCTTGAAAATATTGGAATAAGCTGACTACTTCTTTTAGAGTTGAAAATGATATCTGAAAACTAGCTAATGAATTTCAGAAGTTCTTTTTTGAATGACATTATGAATATGATGAAATACCTACCAAACAATTATCTTTTGATTTTTCAAAAGAAAAAGAATCTTATGTTAATTATATAAATATTTTAGAACAAAATTTCTCGAAAAAAATATTCGATATATTTAATGATGTGGTAAAGAAATTATCTATTCATGAAGATGATGTATGTATATTATGAACAGAAAAAAAAGAAATGAGAGAATTAGATTTTTACTTTAGAAAAAGTAGAAAGAAAGTAATAACAACTTTTGAGACAAGAGAAATTTATGAACTTATTTGAAATGATAAAAATGAAATAGACAAAATTGAAAGAAATAAGAAGTTCCATTTTTATCCTCATCCTTGAGTATTAAAAATATCGACTATACATAGTTTTAAATGATGGGAATCAAAAACAATATTTTTAATCATAGATAGTAAATGTGATAATGATGAATTAATTTATACTTGAATAACTAGAACAAAAGACAATCTAATAATAATAAACTTATGAAATACAAAATATCATTCTTTTTTTAGTAAATTTTCTAACAATAAATAAATGTTATCACTCCTCCACTCTCGCTTCCTTGCACACCCATATCGTCATCCAGATATTAACTGGAGCGACGTTGAAACACGACTCTTGGCTCATCCTGAAACACTCAAAATCCTGCAAAGGATGGAAGATTCGGGAGGTGAACCGGATGTGGTAGCTTTTGATGAACAAACATGAGCATTTACATTTTTTGACTGCTCGGCAGAAAGTCCAGCTGGCAGAAGAAGTCTCTGCTACGATAGAGTAGCACTCGACAAAAGAAAAGACAATAAACCAAAAAGTAGTGTAGAGGATATGGCTCGTGAGATCGGGATAGAAGTCCTGAATGAAACGGATTATAGATACCTACAAATGCTTGGAGACTTTGATCTCAAGACCTCGAGTTGGATCACAACTCCCGAGAACATTCGAAAACTCGGAGGAGCGCTCTTTGGAGACAAACGCTATGAAACGGTATTTTTCTACCATAACGGAGCTGATTCCTACTATGCTGCACGAGGATTTCGGGGAAAAGTGAGAATCTAAAAAAAAGAGAGTTTTAAAAACTCTCTTTTTTGCTCTCATCTGGTGAGTGATATTGGATTTTACAGAGCGACCTCTACAATGTCAATGTAGCGCTCTCGCCAACTGAGCTAATCACTCGGAGACGAGTTATAGTATATGAAGAATACTCTTTTTTCAAACCTAAAAGTGTATTGCTTTTTTGAGCTCTTTGTAATCCGTCTTCCCCGTCCCTAAAACTGGGATGAGTGGAAACATTTGAACTTCTGAAATCTTCACAATATTTGCGACTCATCGTTCCCGTAAGTAGGTATTCATCTCGTCGAGATTGTGCTCTGTAGTACTAAAAGCTACGATTTTAGTGTTTCCATTTTCTTCGAGGGCTTCCACGGCAAAAGTCACTCCTTCAGAACTTCCGTACTTTTCAAGAAGGATTTGTTCCACAAAAGGAAGTGAGATCATCTCCCCTGCGATTTTCACAAAGCGTTTGAGTCGTCCGGTGATGTACAAATAATTATCACTGTCTAAATACCCTAAATCTCAAGTTTTGTAATAGCCTACTCCATTAAATACTTCAAAAGGAGAGGCAAGAGTGGTATCGAGATATCCTGAAAAGATAGAACTTCCTAAAACATAGATCATTCCTTGTTTGTCTGCTTCACAGAGCTCTCAGGTATCAATATCTCGTATCTGACAGCTGAGATTTGGAAGAATTTTTCCTACGCTTCATGGTTTCGGGGTTCCAACAGGATTGATTGCCACCACAGGACTACACTCGGTGATTCCATATCCTTCGAGGATTTTCCCTTGTGGAACATATTTTTGAAACATTTCAAATACTCACGCAGGACATTTCTCTGCTCCGACTACCGCATATTTGAGATTTTCTAAATCGTTATCATGCGCGAGAGAAAGAATCATCGAAAGAAAGGTCGGAGTCGCTGTCACTCCTGTGACTCTCGTATGTTTCATGATTTCCAGTATCGTTTTTGCGTCATTGGGATCTGGAGTATAGGCAACTTGGAGACCAGTGATGAGAGGCATAATAGTATTGACCGTAAATCCAAAACTATGAAAGGGAGGAAGAAATCCTATGGTTTTATCTGTATTTTTGAGTTCAAATATTTTGAGCGCTCCGATAATATTTTCGATAATATTTTGATGCGAGAGTGCGACAGCTTTTGGAAGGGATTCAGAGCCAGAAGTAAAAAGGAGTACGGCTCGCTCTGGAAGTTTTGGAAGAGGTATATATGTACTCTTGAGAAGTGCTCGAAGCTTGACTCAGAGAGAAATATTTTTGAGCATATCTTCCGCAAAGACAAATCTTCCTTCTCGTTCATGAGCTTCCAAAAACTCATTTTTCACTCGAGTATAAAAACTGGATGCAGTGAGTATCTTTGTTACTTCTGAGATTTTGACACAGTGGTCAAAGGCTTCTTTTCCAAGCGTCCAGTTAAACATCACGGGAGTTTTTCCAGCCAAGTAACTTGCAAGGATAAGAAGTGACGCGCTTCCTACGGCAGGCAGCATGATCCCTATCTGAGACTCTGGAAGTTCTCGGAGTTTAAGCGATATTACATAGGCTTTCAAAATCATCTCTTTTCGAGTCTGAAGTCCGAGGATATTATCCCAAAGAAAAGGTGTTTCTTTTGATTCTGAAAAAGCACGTTTCCACAAAGTGAGGATATTTGTATTCTTCGTATTTTTAAGGATTTCACTCAAGAGTTTCTCATCTGAAGTAGTTCCCCAATCACAGGGTTTGAGCGCTTCTTGTGTCTCATTTTTTCCTTCTATCATAGCCCAGAGATCCTCAAGTGTTTTGAGACTCGTTATCGGAGGATTCGAGGATTGTGGAAATTTTGCCTGCAAATAAGATTTGATCTCTGCCATATCGAGACTGTCAAAATAGAGATCAAGAATGAGTTTAGATTCGGGTTTCAGTGTTTCAAGAGATATCCCTTTCATTTCAGCAATTTTTTCTTGGATGATTTTGAAATGTTCAAGAGAAAAAGTGCTTGTATCTACTTTGTTTGTTTTTGAAAGTTCTTTTTCAGAACCTGAAATATATTCTGGAGGAGTTTTATTTTTTATATCATTATAGTAAAAATAGTGTGGAATATATCGAAGTGGTTCTTCATACCGTTCTCCATTTTCACTATTGAAAAAATCTTCAAGAAAATGATTAAGAGTATTCATACCGAGTGCATGCTGCATTTTTGCTTCAACTGTGATATCAAAAAGTCTCAGTGATACGTCTCGTTTCGGTACAAAAAATAGGAGATTTACGAAAACATACCATATCGATAAGAGATATGCTTTTCCGAAACTCGTTTGCCCATTATCCCAGGCCATCGACCAAATACTTCCCCAGAGTCCTCGGTCTTTGAGGGCAAGGATTTTTGCATTTTCTGGAAGCGATTTCATGATTTCATAGACTACCTGTTTTCCCTTGATACTTTCATAGCCCTGTCTATAGATCTGTCCTGCTGGATAGATGAGAACAGCTTTATTCACTTGGAGAGCCTGAGTAATATTTTTATACACCTGTGAAAAATCAGGAACTCCAGAGCTCACTGATGCATCCACAATAGGAATTGTCCCCACTGCTTGCATCACTTGCTTTATTCCAGGAATACTATAAAACTTCTCACTTGCAAGTGGAGAGATATTTCTATACTTTCCAAGTTGACTCAAAACAATTCGAGGATCAATGAGTGCCACATGGTTTGGAAGAATGAGGAGTGGTCCATCATGCTCTAGGAGTTCATGTCATTGCAAGGTGATATGATAGCGCAGACGATGCAGTAGACGCACGAAAAAATACAAAAGTTTCATAGCTTAACGAACACGAAGATATAAAATAATACTGGAAATCCACATCAGAGTTCAAAGTAGAGCAATCGTCAGTACCTGCCCGAAATACAGCGAAAGAAAATGTGCACAGAACATTCCTACAAAAAGCATTATACTCAGCATCAGTCCATTACTACTGGATCCATATTCTTTGATATTATCTTCTGAAATTTTTTTGATGAAATATCCATCCAGCAGATTTGCACTCGCTCCAAAGAAGAATCCAAGCAGTGTTGCAAGCAGAGCCATCATCATGAAACTTTGCAAAAACACTCCATAACTGAGTAAAAGAAATGAAAATCCTGAAATACATCCCATCCAATAGTGCCATCTCTTGCCATGCATCTTGATAGAAAGTCCATTTCCGATAATGGCTCCAAGAGCTGAAAAGAGAAAAAGGGTGGAAGCACTCATAGAAGAAATAGCAAATTTTTCCATACTCAGTGATACTGAAACCTGAGAAACGAGGGTTGAGAGAGTCCATAATAGTGCAGAAACAAACATCAGTGGAGTATATTTTTGAAATACTTTTTTAAACTCAGGAAAGGCTTCTTTCAGAGAAGCGAAAATTTCATTTTTTCGTCAACCAATATATCGTTTCCATCCATTTCTCAAAAGATCACGCAGAGTCTTGTTTTCATACTCCAGTCGCATGGAAACAAAAGCTGTTATTCCAATCAAGAAGAGAATCACCAGATAGCCTTGATTTCAAAAAGTTGCAAAAAGAGCATTTCCTCAGATCGTTCCTCCTATAAGACAGATGATAAATATGATTTCTGCAAATGCATTGACCGTGGTATCTTTGTATCCCGTTTTTTCTATTTCGAGTGCTACGAGGACATTTTTCACTACACTCCAGAGCCCATAAAAAAATCAGAGACACACAAGCGTAAAAGCAACTCCATAGTTACTTTGAAAGCCAAAAATATAGGCACAAAAAATAGCAAAAAAAGTAAGCAGAGAAAGTGTCACAAGATAGTATTTTTTTAGGAATACTTTTGCATAGCTTGCTCAAATAAGATAGGAAAAAATTCCTCCAAAGCTGAGATATCCAGAGATTTCTTCAAGACTCGGGGAAAGTGATCCATCCAGTGATCCCCAGATAAAATATTTCAGAGAAGAAAAAAACATTCCCCACAAAGCAACCAGAAAGAGAAAAAGATAGAGCGAATTATGTCATGATTTCATAATCAATATTTTGAGAAGTACACACCGAGTATACCTTATTTTCCAGAAAACCTGTAAATACTTGATAGTTTTTCCCCTTGCGTTCATACAGAGTTCTTGTCTGAAATGATATTTCAGATATATCTGCTTTTATCAACTCGAAAGAAAGCAGAGAAAATTCTTCTCATGAGATATCCTTCCATCGTCGCATTTTTTGTATAGCCTCAAAAGAAGTCCAAAGAGTATAAAAATTCTTCCAATTCTTTCCACCGCACATATCATACATTTTTTGTGGAAAAAGAGAGATGAGTTCATGAGATTTTTCCAAGAGATATTCGATATCTACTCCTATTTCAGAGTCTGAAACTCAGACAAAAACACAGCCAGTTTTATGAGAAAGTGACCAAAAGTTACTATCATGAAATATAGGAGCTCAGTTTTCGTCTTCTTGTGAGAGATATCCATTTCATATATATTCAGAAATAATACCACGAGCAAAAACAGACTCACAAAAAAAAGGTTTATTTTGAAGGTTATGAAGATATGATTTTGGAAAATTATTCTTATATTCTCATATTTTTTCAGGGATAATTTCCTGTACTTGAAGATACATAGCTAATTCTTATGCAATAAAAAACTCTATTATGAATTATAATAGAGTTTTTGTAGTTTTTGTAAATGGTGGGTGATATAGGATTCGAACCTATGACCCCCTGCTTGTAAGGCAGATGCTCTCGCCAACTGAGCTAATCACCCATTTATGGTACACGAGACAGGGCTCGAACCTGTGACCTTCGCCTTAGAAGGGCGCTGCTCTTCCAACTGAGCTACTCATGCGAAAATATGCAGAGCTTCATATGGATGAGGTCAGAAAGAGACCTTTTCCAGCTTCAGCTGGACTGCTCATATCCCTGACAAGGGAAAATTTAAATTTAATATCACTGTCTTGGCAGCTACCTACTCTTGCACATCTACGAGATGCACTACCATCGGCACAAGTTGACTTAACTGCTGTGTTCGAAATGGGAACAGGTGTACCCCAACCGTTATAACCACCAAGACAGTAACATTAAACATAAATAAGAACGTGTCATTTTATACTATAAGCTAACCAGTCAAAGTTAATTAAAGTGATTAAATAAATAATCGTAAAAAAATATTAAAACTCATTCGTCCGATTAGTATTGCTCAGCTGAGAGTATCACTACTCTTACACTTACAACCTATCAACCATGTAGTCTCCATGGGGACTTATTAGCTCAAGGCTAGAGGAATCTAATCTTAAAGTAGGCTTCCCACTTAGATGCTTTCAGTGGTTATCCCTTCCAAACTTAGCTACTCGGCAGTGCCATTAGACATGACAACCGATACACCAGAGGTTTGTCCATCCCGGTCCTCTCGTACTAAGGACAGATCTTCTCAAATTCCTAAACGCCTACAGCAGATAGGGGCCAAACTGTCTCACGACGTTCTGAACCCAGCTCGCGTACCGCTTTAAATGGCGAACAGCCATACCCTTGGGACCTTCTCCAGCCCCAGGATGCGACGAGCCGACATCGAGGTGCCAAACCGCGTCGTCGATGTGAACTCTTGGACGCGATCAGCCTGTTATCCCTAGGGTAACTTTTATCCGTTGAGCGACACCACTTCCACGCGTTAGTGCCGGATCACTTTCGCCCACTTTCGTGTCTGATCGACTTGTAGGTCTCTCAGTCAGGCCGACTTATGCGAATACACTATCTCTCCGATTTCCATCCGAAGATAGTCGACCATTGCGCGCCTCCGTTACTCTTTAGGAGGCAACCGCCCCAGTTAAACTACCCACCAAGCACTGTCCCCGTATTACGGGTTAGAGTTACATTTTAAAAAGGGTGGTATCTCAAAGGTGACTCCAATAGAACTAGCGTTCTACCTTCATAGTCTCCCACCTATTCTGCACATTTTAAAACATAACCCAATACCAAGCTATAGTAAAGCTCCATAGGGTCTTCCCGTCTTGCTGCAGGTAGTCGGCATTTTTACCGACATTGCAATTTCACCGAGTCCATGCTTGAGACAGTACTCAGACCGTTATGCCATTCGTGCGGGTCGGAACTTACCCGACAAGGAATTTCGCTACCTTAGGACCGTTATAGTTACGGCCGCCGTTCACCAGGACTTAGGTTCACTGCTTGCACAGATCCCCGTGATCTTCTGGCACTGGGCAGGCATCACTCCCTATACATCCTCTTACGAGTTTGCAGAGAGCTGTGTTTTTGGTAAACAGTCGCCTGAGTTCTTTCGCTGCGGCCTCTCGAGTAAAGTACTCGAAAGGCAGGTCTTATCCCGAAGTTACGACCGCTGTTTTGCCGAGTTCCTTAAGCATGGTTATCTCGTCCACCTTACTGTTCTCCAGTAACCCACGAGTGTTCGTTTACGGTACGGTTACATATATGATAAGTTTAGAGGCTTTTCTCGATACCAGAAAATAGTAGAAGCCGTATCTGTCCTTGCAAGCAAGTAACATCAACATAACTAAACTCGTCCTTAAGAAAATGCGGATTTTCCTACATCTTCAGACTTGTCTTCGTAATCCAATTCATTGAGGATCTTCTATATCCCAATATGTCCCCCCTTCACTCATATACATAGTTCAGGAATATTAACCTGATATCCATCAGCTCCACCTTTCGGTTGCACCTTAGGACCGACTCACCCTACGTCGACTGACGTTGCGTAGGAAACCTTGGGTATTCGGTGTGAAGAGTTTTCATCTTCATTACGTTACTCATATCAACATTTTCACTTCCGATATCTCCAGCAAAGGTCACCCTTCACCTTCATCAACATACGGAACGCTCCGCTACCACTCTTGCGAGTTTACATCTTCGGTTTATAACTTAGCCCCGTTGAATTTTCAGCGCAAGATCGCTTGACCAGTGAGCTATTACGCACTCTTTAAAGGAGTGGCTGCTTCTAAGCCAACCTCCTGGTTGTCTCAGCAATCTCACATCTTTTTCCACTTAGTTATAAATTAGGGACCTTAGATAGTAATCTGGGCTGTTTCCCTTTTGACGATGGGACTTATCTCTCACCGTCTGACTCCCGGTATAGTTCGTAGAGTATTCGAAGTTTATCAGGATTTGCTAAGAATCGCTTCCCGCTAGTCCTATCAGAGCTCTACCCCTCTACAATAGTTGACCGAGGCTAGCCCTAAAGCTATTTCGCGGAGAACCAGCTATCTCTAGGTTCGATTAGCTTTTCACTCCTTCCCACAAGTCATCCAATGGACTTGCAGCTCCAAATGGTTCGGCCCTCCATAGGGTTTTACCCCTACTTCAGCCTGCTCATGGGAAGCTCACCTAGTTTCGGGTCTAGTAAATATGACTGATTCGCCCTATTCAGGCTCGCTTTCACTACGGCTCCGGGTAAAACTCCCTTAACCTTGCCATATTCACTAACTCGTTGATCCGTTCTACAAAAAGTACGCCGTCACCCGAAGGCTCCGACTCATTAAAAGCATAAAGTTTCAGGTTCTATTTCACTCCCCTCCCGGGGTTCTTTTCACCTTTCCCTCATGGTACTAGTTCACTATCGATCTCAAATACTATTTAGCCTTGGAGAGTGGGCTCCCCAGATTCAAACCAGGTTACACGTGCCTGATCCTACTCAGGAAATAGCAGATACAATATAAAATTGCTTTAGGATACGGGGCTTTCACCCTCTATGGCATGCATTCCATTGCATTTCTCTTAACAATAATATAGTATATTCGGTTTATTAGCCTCCCCGAATGCTATTCCTACAACCCCATAAGTACAGAAGCTACCTACGCGTATCTTATGGTTTGGGCTGTTCCCGTTTCGCTCGTCACTACTCAGGGAATCTCTTTTGATTTCTTTTCCATGGCTACTTAGATATTTCAGTTCACCATGTGTCCTTCCGATCTACGGATAAGAGAGATTACCTCTCTTGGGTTCCCCCATTCGGAAATCTTGGAGTAATAACGCTTCTTGTCAGCTCCTCCAAGCTTATCGCAGACTTGTACGTCCTTCATCGGATATTTGAGTCAAGGCATCCACTTTATGCTATATGTAAATTTTAATATTATTTACACTATTATTCATAAAAAACTATAATTAACTTTGACTGATCAGATTATTTTAAAGTACAAAATAAACAAGATATTAGAAAAAACGCACTTAAGAACTTTTCAGGAAAAATATAAGGAGATAGTCCATCCGCAGGTTCACCTACGGATACCTTGTTACGACTTAAGCCCAGTCAGTAGTCCTACCATGGACCCCCATATTACTTGAGGAGCTTCCGATATTACTACCTCCCATGCCTTGACGGGCGGTGAGTACAAGACCCAGGAACACATTCACCGTAACATGTCTGATTTACGATTACTAGCAATTCCAACTTCATGAGGGCGAGTTGCAGCCCTCAATCCGGACTGAGATATGCTTTGAAGATTAGCTCCATGTTACCATATTGCCACTCTTTGTACATACCATTGTATCATGTGTGTAGCCCCAGACGTAAAAGCCATGCTGATTTGACGTCATCCACACCTTCCTCCTTGTTAACCAAGGCAGTCTCCTTAGACATAATAACTAAGGACATGGGTTGCGCTCGTTAACGGACTTAACCGAACACCTCAAGGCACGAGCTGACGACAACCATGCAGCACCTGTCACTAGGCTCCCTTACGGGCACTCTCATATTTCTACAAGATTCCTAGGATGTCAAGTCTGGGTAAGATTCCCCGTTTATTGTCGAATTAAACCACGTGATCCACTGCTTGTGTGGGTCCCCGTCTATTCCTTTGAGTTTTAATCTTGCGACCGTACTCCTCAGGTGGATAACTTATCGCGTTAGCTTCAGCACCGGGACAATTCCCGACACTTAGTTATCAACGTTTAGGGCGTGGACTACAAGGGTATCTAATCCTTTTTGCTCCCCACGCTTTCATGCCTCAGTGTCAATACAGTTCCAGTTAGCTGCCTTCGCTTTTGGTGTTCTTCTAAGTATCTACGGATTGCACCCCTACACTTAGAATTCCGCTAACCTCTCCCTGATTCCAGATTCCCAGTTTCAAGCACAAACACGGAGTTGAGCTCCGGTCTTTCATACCCGACTTAAAAATCCACCTACGCATCCTTTACACCCAATGATTCCGGGTAACGCTTGGAACTCACGTATTACCGCGGCTGCTGGCACGTGATTTGCCGTTCCTTATTCCTGAAGTACTCTCATTATGCTCCCTCAGAAAAGAAGTTTACAACCGTTAGGCCTTCATCCTTCACGCGGTGTCGCTCCATCAGACTTTCGTCCATTGTGGAAGATTCCTCACTGCTGCCTCCCGTAGGAGTATGAACCGTGTCTCAGTTTCATTGTGACTGGTCGTCCTCTCAGACCAATTATCCGTCATAGCCTTGGTGAGCTATTACCTCACCAACTAGCTGATAGAACGCAGGCCCCTCCCTAAGCGATAAATCTTTCCTCCGAAGAGGGCATCCGGTATTAATCAGAATTTCTTCTGGCTATCCCTGACTTAGGGGCAGATACCAACGTGTTACTCACCCGTTCGCCGCTCTCATATCCTAGAAGCAAGCTTCCAAGATAATCCCGCTCGACTTGCATGTGTTAGGCGCACCGCTAGCGTTCACCCTGAGCTAGGATCAAACTCTTTTAAACGTAAATGCCATTATAAAATAATGGTCTTTGATTTTTTAGTTTTTTCCAAAGCCTCAAGTTGTTTTTTCTAATATTCTGTTTATTTTAAAGAACTGTGTCTGCTTTTTTTATTTAAAGCGAGAAGATTGTATTTTTTTAATACGAGATGTCAAAACTTTTTTTAACTTTTTATTAAGTTGTTTGACTTCTTATTATTGTAATGAAAAATATAATTTCTCTCTTAACGAAGCAGGGGGATTCTATTGAAGAAAAAATCAAAGTCAAAACTTTTTTTATTTTTTCTTTTTTTGTTTATAAAATCGCTTCTCTTCGCTATTTTTTATAATGGTGGGCCTGGAAAGAATTGAACTTTCGACCAATCGGTTATGAGCCGACTGCTCTAACCACTGAGCTACAGGCCCGAAATATGGAAATCCTGAGCAGTAATGGCGGAAAGAGAGGGATTCGAACCCTCGGAACCCGGAAGGGTTCACTCCCTTAGCAGGGGAGCCCGTTCAACCACTCTGGCACCTTTCCATTTTAATATTCCACCCGAGGCTATAATGGCGGAGAGACAGGGATTCGAACCCTGGGTACCTTGCGGCACGACGGTTTTCAAGACCGTTGCATTCAACCGCTCTGCCATCTCTCCGAATATAGACATTAATATGGCTCCCCCGACTGGATTCGAACCAGTGACCACCCGGTTAACAGCCGATTGCTCTACCGCTGAGCTACGGAGGAATATAATATTGTTTCTAAAAAAGCAGTGTATTTCCAAGAACGAAAAAGCGAGAGGGATTCTATTGGGAAAGAAGGGAATGTCAAACTTTTTTTGATAAAAAACTTCCCGAGTTTTCGAGAAGTTTTTCACAATGAGAATACACATAATTTGAACAAGAAAAATACATTATTTTACATCTTTAAAAACATAAAACTATTTTCAATCATAAAACTAATTTTTTATACGACGTACAAAAAGAGATGTGGTTATATATGAACGAGCTTTATATCAAAAAATACTAGATGATATTGTGAGTCTTTGAATCATTTTATCTGAATCCTTTGATTGCGAGATATATTTACTTTTTTCTCCTATTTTATTCGGTACTTTCATTCACATTACCTGAGCTAAAAAAGTTTGTTTTTGTTCTCTTGTCCATTCTTTCATAAATTCATATAATTTTATCCATACTTCCTGTGGTGGAATTCTTTCTAATCCACCTTTCTCTCATTTTTCGAGTTCTTCATAACTTGCATCTTCGCTATCATTAAGTTCAAAATTTGCTACTCAATCTATATTTATTCCATTATTTGTAATATTTACTTTTGACTCATCTGTTCCTAAAGTTTTTGCAAGTTCAGACCATGCTGATTTTCGAGTTTGTACCTCTTTAGTCAAATCAAGTGTTTCAGATATTACTGCTTTTCTTGCGTCAATTTCTGCAATTTGAGAAATTCAAGATACAGCTGCGTCAAATCCATTTTCTCAAAAGAGTTTTTCTAAGAAAGCATTATACTGCTTAGATTGATTGAGATTTTCAGTGGCAGGAAGTGGAGATTGTGAAAATTTATTTAAAAGTCATACTACTGCTTTTCTCACATTTCCATTTTCTAGGAAACTCTTGAGATTTGCTTTTTCTCTATCAGTAAGTCAATTTCACTCTTTTAAGACTTGAAAATATTTTAAAATAGCATCTCAAATGAAATCTGTACCTCTCAGACTTATATTGATCACTCTTAGAAAATCATCTGAAGCGAGTAATTCTTGATAATTTGTACAAACTGATGTAATAACATCTTTTGATTGTTCTCAATTTTCTCGTAAACTTTGTTTCATAAAATTGTGATTATAAAAAATAGAATATGAGCTCATATTCTATTTTTTTAGATAATTGTCAAATTATATTATTATTTTTTAATAATATTACACATCCAAATTCTTCACACTCTTTGCTCGTGACTGGATAAACTTACGTCGTGGAGCAACTTCTCCTCCCATGAGAATCTTAAAGATTTCGTCTGCTTTTTGTGCATCATCAATCCCCACTTGGTACATCTTTCGCACTTGTGGATCCATGGTGGTTTCCCAAAGCTGTTCTGGATTCATTTCCCCGAGACCTTTATATCGCTGGATATTATCCCCAACTATCCCTTGCTCGCTGATAATCGCTTCTTTTTGTTCTTCATTATACACATACCAGGATTGCTTTCCTTTACTGAGCTTATAGAGTGGTGGTTGCGCGATATAGAGGTATCCTCCGTTGATTACCTCTCGCATATATCGAAAGAAAAAGGTGAGCAGAAGAGTTCGAATATGGGCTCCATCGACATCCGCATCCGTCATGATCACGATACGATGGTAGCGAATCTTACTCAGATCAAAGGTTTCTCCAATAGAAGCACCGAGTGCGATAATCAAATTTTTGATTTGCTCGCTTGCAAATATCTTATCGATACGAGCTTGCTCGGTATTGAGGATCTTTCCGCGAAGAGGCAAGATAGCTTGATGTTCTCTATCTCGACCTTGTTTTGCAGAACCTCCTGCTGAATCTCCCTCGACGATATAGAGTTCTGAGTTTGCTGGATCTTTACTCGAACAGTCTGCGAGTTTCCCTGGAAGGGTCATCCCTTCAAGAGCTCCCTTACGAATCACCGTATCACGAGCAGCGCGAGCCGCAAGGCGAGCCTTTGCTGCGAGATTTACCTTTTCACAAATGGCTTTTGCGGTAGTTGGATTTTCTTCCAGAAATTCTAAAAATTTTTCCGCAAATACTGAATCTACTGCTCATCTCGCTTCCGCTGTTCCCAGCTTTGCTTTGGTTTGACCTTCAAACTGAGGATCTACGACTTTTACAGAAAGCACCACTACTATTCCCTCAATCACGTCCTCATTCGTAAGATTTTGATCTTTTTCTTTGAGAATGGCTTTATCACGAGCATATTTATTGATCGTACGAGTAAGGGCTGTTCGAAATCCTGTCATATGCGTTCCACCCTCTGGAGTATGGATATTATTAACGAAAGAAATCATATTATCCGAATAATCCTTGTTATACTGAAGTGAGACTTCTACGAGGATATCATTTTTTTCTTTTTCTGTATAAAAGACTTTTCCTATCGTTGACTCATTTTTATTCAAAAAATTTACATAGGATTTAATCCCCCCTTCAAAATAAAATTTGTAGGCTTCATCATTTCGCTCATCATTGAGGGTGAGTTTAATCCCTTTCGTGAGATATGCTTGCTGACGCATACGATTTTTAATCGTCTTATAGTCAAACTCAGTCGTAATCTTAAAAATACTTGCGTCTGGATAAAACTTGATAATCGTTCCTGTTTTATTGGTTTTCCCAATGACTTGGATATCTCCGTCTGAAACTCACAGCGTAAATGACTGGTAATGAATCTGTCCATCTCGATGAACCCAAGCCTCAAGCTTGGTCGAAAGCGCGTTTACTACGGAAGCCCCCACTCCATGAAGCCCTCCTGAAACTTTATACCCTCCACCACCGAATTTTCCTCCAGCATGCAGAACCGTAAGAATCGTCTCAAGAGTCGAAACACCTGTTTTTGGATGTTTTTCTACTGGAATTCCACGTCCATTATCCTCTACGCTACATGATCCATCCTTATGAAGTGATACAATAATCGTATCACAGTAACCAGCCATCGCTTCATCGATCGAGTTATCTACGATTTCCCATACTAAGTGATGGAGCCCTCGTTCATCGGTCGAACCGATATACATTCATGGTCGTTTTCGTACTGGTTCTAGCCCTTCTAAAACTTGGATATTCTCAGCACCATAGTTTTCGTGCCCTGTTTTTACTTCTGACATAATATTATGTTATGTGTTATAAAATAATCTACAATGCATCTTACTAACAAGAAAACAAAATTCAAATCTAAATTTTCCCCTGACGAGAGAATCTTTTTCATCAAAATATGAGGCAATTTTGAGGGAAATTTTATGGTTTTTGCAATTTTTTGGATTTTTGAAAAAATTTTCCCCAGACGAGAATGAACAAAAAACTTCGCAGAAGCGAAGTTTTAGGGGGATTTTTAGGAATTACTATTTAATGGACTGATTCATTCATTTTGCAATCTTATGAAAAAATACTTACTCGGTTGCGTATGAATTTTTGATTTATAATATTCTTCTATTTTTTCAATTATATCTTTTGGTGGATTAGATAATTTTCTCAAGCAAATGTATATATCGCAAAGTCTTGTATATCATAATCCGCGAATTTCTAATAATCCTTTTATTCCTCATTTTTGGGAAATATAATTTCGCAATTCTCACAATGTTGTGACACTCGCAATATCTTTGAGTGTTTTACTGATTCATCGAAAACCCGAGAATATATCATCTAAAGTTAAATGATCTATCCCCTCGTTTATTTTATCTTCTGTTTTTGGTTGAACTTCTCATGTATTTAATAAGAAGATATGTATAGCAAATTGCACCATTCTTTCAAATGCCTCATCATTAATAATTTCTCTTCATTCTAATAGTGATAAGACTTTGAAAGCAACATCATCCGTAATTGGAAGATTTTTTTCTGTAAAAATACTTTTTATCTGAATAAGTCTTTCTGCTCACTTCAGAGCTGCATCATGAGAAATCATAAGTAATAATATTATTTTAGTATATTATTACTAATATATTAATATATAATATTTATCAATATATTTGACTTACATATATTTATATATTTAATGTTTGTATATTTTGTATTCTATTATGTTGTATGCCAATAGAAATTAATCCTTGGAATAATCCAATTGATAGTAATGACTCTCTTGCTGATGAAGTTGAATGGCTTCTTGCTGAGTGTGATATTGAAACATATATTGCATTTGGTCTCTCATATATCAATGAGAAACTACAACAAGTTTTATGAGTAGAATGAAATCCTGATATGAATAATGAAGGAGAAAATGGAGTGATTCAAGAATTATTAGCAAAAGCATTTAAAAAGTCGTTTTTAGAAATACGTACTGCAACTGAGCTACAACAAATGCTCCTTAAATGAGAATTTACTGAGGAAAATGATATAAAGTTTAGACAATCTGGTATAGATTTTAAAAATAGCGTTCTAAAAGCAAGAAAAGCTTGGGATGAAATTGCTACAAAACTCATAGAAGAAACTCAAAAAAGTATAATTTTACTATGAGTGTAAAAAATATAATTCATATTTTTACTCTGGAGACACACTATCTATCTCAATTCATTCACCCAAAAATCTACATAGCGAAGTTCTACGCTTTTTGTATTTTTTACTTTCTGCGTAAAGGATATAACCGTCCTGTTTCGTATCTCGTGACGCTCATTCCACATCACGAGCATCTTTCCACGTAAGAAGATTCCTTGGGTACGAACATCCACAAATACTTGGGGAAGTTGATTTTTTTCTGGAATCCCCAGTTTTTTTAAACGTGCTTTTGCGTCGGTCACGTGCGTAAAATCAGGAGAAAAACATACTTCATTCATCGACTCTAAGAGCATAGTTCTTGCAAGCTCTACATCACTTTCATAGGTTATCATACATTCAACCGGGATAAAGGTCCATCCTGCGTACTTCCAGAGATTGTTGAGTGAAGTTTCAAATATGAGTTTATTGGGGAAGGTACGAAACTTTGAGTTGGGACCAGAAAGTCCGAGTTCTTTAATTGTGGTCACCAGGGGATGGATCTTGACTACCTCTCCAAAAATATGATCTCGAGGAATCTCTATTACATCTCAAAGCTTATAGGTAGTATCTCGAAGTCCAATCACAAACCAAGCGATGAAAGAAGATATCACATCTCGCAGGGCAAATCATATCGCAGTACCGAGAATCGCAAGGAAAGGAAGAAAATTGAGTAGTTCCGAGAAAAAAAATACAATTACTATTGCGATAATAATGATATTTCTGACGAGGTAAATGAGGGATTGTATCACTTTTTTCTTTTCTTCAGCAGAGGTTGAGTTTTTTTGAACGATGTGAATTCCAAAACGTGCCAGTAAAAAAGTCCCGAGTATAAAACCAAGAAATGAAGCTGCCTTTTTAAAGGCATCGAAAACTTGGAGCTGAATAGAAAGTTGTGTTTTTTCGAGTTCTTTTTCCAATTCTTGAAGATCGCGGAGATGTTGTTTTGATTTTTGTTCAGATTCCAGAAGGAGTTTTTCTCATTCATGTATTTTATTTTCAAGGTTTGCTAACAATATAAAACTGTTTTTTTGAAATACTTCTGGGCTCTCCTCGAGATCTTGCTCAGGAGAAACATATTTTTTATAATTTGAAAAAAATGTTTTGAAATCTTCAAGTGAAGATTCTGAAATCAGGACACTTCCACTTCCATTTTCAGGAACAAGTAAAGATCACAATTTTTGTGCTTGTGTTAAAAGAAGTTCGAGCTCCTTGATTTGAATTTGTAGTCCTTTTTGGATACCTGTCTCATAATCGATACTTGCTTGAGTTTCCGATATTTTGAGTTTTTCAGCGTTACTTTTATCTAGCAAACTAAATATCCCTGAATTTTGAGATGAAGCAGTATTTGAAACAAGTGCTACTGGAACCATATTTTCCAGAGCTCCACTTAAGACATTTTCACCTGTATTTGCAAAAAGTGACGCAGGCATACAGAGAAAAAATATTCAAAAAGAGATAATTTTTCGCATAACATATACATAAAGAATTGAAAGCCGGAAGTGTAGTATTTTTAGAGAAAAATGCAACTATTTTTGCCAATTTCCTCCCGCAAGAGCCTTTTTGATATCCTCTATAAAGTCATCAAGCGAAATCCCCAGCATGTTTTCACAGTTTACCGCTTCGTCTCTATCGACTCCTGCAGCAAAAGACATGTCTTTGAGTTTTTTCTTGATGCTCGAAACCTTTATTTCCATCACATCCTCACTCGGAATCATGCGAAAATAAGCCCAAATAAATCCTGAAAGCTCATCAACGGCATTGATATATTTGCGAATAAGTGTATCTGGTTTTTCGCTAATTCCTGGAAGAAAATGACCATGAGAACGGATATCAGCAAGAAGTTCAGTTGGTGCATCAATCTCTGCCATAATCCTTTCAAAATCATCTTTCAGATGTTTCTCACCATCTTTTTCCACAAAATCCCAGTCGATATCATGGAGTACTCCAACAAGCCACCAATAATGAGCATCTTCACCAAGTTTTTCTGCAAAGTATTTCATAATTACTCACACTTGAAACAGATGCTGTTTGGTCGAAGTAGAGTATGTTTCAATCAGTTCAAGGGCTTGGGTTTGGGTTGGGAGAGACATACGAAGTTAGTTAGAAATTATCTCTTCTACTCTACCAAGTTCCGCAGAAAAATCAAAAAAACTTTTCGTAACTCACGGATCATCATTATAATAAAATTTAATTTCTCACACTAGAAAAAATGAGAAAAAAATATATCGTCATTACTGGTTGAGTTATCTCTGGCATCGGAAAAGGTGTCACGACGGCTGCAACCGGTTTTTTTCTTTCGGAACGATTTCGAGTCGTTCCAATCAAGCTCGATGGATACCTCAATATAGATCCTGGGACGATGAATCCCTACGAACATGGAGAAGTATTTGTGCTCTCAGATGGAGCAGAAGTCGATATGGATTTTGGTCATTATGAGAGATTTTTGGGAATTGAATGTTCTGGAATTCAGAGTATTTCCATGGGAAAAATCTATGCGGGGATTCTCGAAAAAGAGAGACGTTGAGACTTTTTAGGAAAAACAGTCCAGATGATCCCTCATGTTACCGATCATATCGCAGAACGTATCGAAGCAGTTTTTTCGCAGATGGGAGGAGATATCTGCATGATAGAAATCGGGGGAACGGTTGGAGATATCGAGGTAGAGCTCTATCTCGAAGCACTGAGACAGATGCGCCGCAATAAACGCAAAGAGGATTTTCTGCATATCCACCTCACCTATGTTCCCATCCCAGGAGGAGTCCACGAGCAAAAAACCAAACCGACTCAACAATCTATAAATCTCCTGCAATCCCGAGGACTTTTCCCAGATATCATCATCGCACGCGGACGACAAAAACTCACCAAAGAATCTCTGGAAAAAATCGCTCTGTTTTCAAATCTTCGAGAAGAACGTATTTTTTCGATTCCTGATGTAGAATCTATCTATACCATCCCAAAAATACTCGCAAAACAGAAGTATGATAGTTTGATACAATGACTCCTCAATATCGGCTATGAAAAAAGTGAAAAACTCAAAAAATGGGATACTATTCTTGAGAAGACTCCAAAAACAAAAGTAAAAATAGGAATTGTTGGAAAGTATACAGCCTTGGAAGATTCATATTCTAGTGTCGTGGCAGCTTTACGACATGCAGGATATCATCTAGGAATAGAGACTGAGATTCTCTTTCTCAATACTCGAGAACATGCAGTCATTGAAGAAATTCAAAACTGTGATGCGTGTATTGTTCCCGGTGGTTTTGGAAATACCGGAGTGGAACATATGATTACGAGCCTCTCTCATATTCGTGAGCAAAAAATCCCTTGTCTGTGAATCTGTCTTGGGATGCAACTGATGGCCATAGAATATGCTCGAAATGTGTTACATATTTCTCAAGCTAATAGCCTCGAATTTGATAAAGATTGTAAGCCCTATGATGTCATTACTCTTTTAGATAGTCAAAAAAATATCGTAAACCTTGGAGGGACGATGCGGCTGGGAAAACAAAGTTCGATACTCGAAAAAAGCCACTTAAGAGATGTCTACGATGAGTCTGGAAGACTTGGGAAACAAAATTCTGTGCAAGAAAAGTTTCGTCATCGCTATGAGTTGCATCCTGACTATGCCAAAAAATTTCACAATACCGATTTTCATATCGCAGGAGTGAGCCAAAAAGAAGGGATTGTTCAATTTCTCGAAATGACACAAGAAATACATCCCTTTTATATCGGAACTCAGTCACATCCAGAGCTCAGTTCATCTCTGGAAGACCCAGCTCCCCTGTTTGTAGGACTTTTGAAAGCATGTATCAAAAAATAAGAAGGAATATATTCCTTCTTATTTTTTTATGATATAATAGTTTTTGAGAATTTTGCAATATCATCTATTGGTTCTGCGATACTTCCTGCCTCTCACTCATTTCCATACTCATAAGATCGAATGATTATCCCAAGTATCTTTCAAGTTTTATCAACAATTGGTCCACCACTATCTCATTTTTGCGCTGGATAATCGACAAACATTGTTTCTCCATATCTCAATCTATCTCTCTTATTATATAATGCTTCCGTTTCTTGAGTCTCTGGAGTCACTGCAGGAGCATAAAATCTTGGTCTTGATCCAGAAAATCCGAGGAGTATCCCTTCAGTTCGAGCCTTACGTGAGTCGGGTGCATATTCTAAATAATCGGCACTTGCTTCTTTCGTCTGGATATATGCAATATCATTATTGGATGAATCAATAAAAATTTTTTCTACTTGGTATGTTTTCCCATCTGCTCCTTTTATTTTTCAAATACGTTTCATATCTCCTGTATCCAAATCTCGGAGCACATGTTCTGCAGTAAGTATGAGATTAGGACCAATAAAAGCTCCTGTACCTCATTTTCACCATCATATTCCAACATTTACCAAAGATGCTTCTATTTTTCTTTGTACTTTAGGATCTTGAATTCCTACTTCTGTCAGCGCTGTTTTCATATTTTCAGAAACCAAAGTGCGTGCCTGAGGTATTTCTGGAGTTTTGATTTCTGTTTTCATCTCTGGTAGCTCTTGACTTTTTCCTGTTTGAGTTTCTGTTTTTTTAGTGAGAGGATTTACTTGCAGCTCAAAAGACTGTTGCGTTTTCCCTCCCAAATCCATCACTCCATCTCATTTTTGGCCGAGTTTTTGTTGTTGGTATGTTTTGAGTGCTTGTGCGGTTTGAGGTCAAAAAATCCCATCAAATTTTCACGTTGTATCACGCAGATTATATCCAGCCTCAGTGAGTTTTTGTTGTAAGAGTTGTACATCTGGTCCTTGCATTCTTGGAGAAGTAAGACGAAGGGTTCTTGTAAATTTTACCACCTCAGCCTGTTTCTCTGGTTCTTGTGGTATTTCACGATCTTGTAGAAGGTCTGTTTTTTGTGAAGTTTGAGAATAATTTTTTGAAGATATTGCTTCACTGGGTCTTACTCAATAAACTTTTTTATATAAAAAGTCAAAAATAGGTTGATTCATCATCGTTCCTGATTCATATCATTCATCCCTGTTTGGCATCTGTGAAACGAGTCTTTGCATGGATCTGCGAGTCTCAAAGCCCCAAACTCCATCTGGGAGGACTGATGTTTCCCCTGAGAGATGCAATCCAACTTGGAGATTATAGATTTCATCCTTTCTTTTCTTATTTCCGACGGAGAGGACACCTTCATATTTCCACTCTCCTCTAAATGCAACACTTTGCAGTGCTTCTTGAGAATCCTCTATCACTTCATGTTTTTCCTGGTCATAGGACTGCGATACTGCATTGAGTTTCTCGATATACCCTTGCTTTTCTAATACTGATCCTTTTCCAATACCAAACCATTTTCCGGCTTCCAATTGTTTGAAAAAATCAGCTGGCAGGATTTCGCGTGCTATTTTTAGATCTCCATTTGGGTCTAATTTTTCTAATTTTTCAATATCTGCCTGAGTAATTTTTTTATCTTCACCTGCTACTCTTTCTCCACGTGTTTCCATATCATATTATAATCAAAAAATACCTTATAAGTATAACATATAAGGTATTTTTTTGTCAAAAATATGAATTACTGTATTTTCCCTGCTTGTTCGAGTTTCATCTGCTGATCATAGATCGCACAGGATTCGATAATCGCATCGAGTCGGCCTGACATGATTTGTGGAAGTCCTGAAAAATTTTCTCCGATACGATGATCTGTGACTCGGTCCTGAGGAAAATTATAGGTTCTGATTTTTTCACTTCTGTCACCTGATCCTACTTGGGCAAGACGTGCTTCTCCCAGTTCTTTCACTCGTTTTTCTTCTTCCAAAGCATAGAGTTTTGCACGCATGATTTGGTAGGCTTTTTCACGGTTTTTATGCTGAGATCGACCATCCTGACAAAATACAGAGATTCCTGTCGGCAGATGCACCATATGGATCGCTGAATCGGTGGTATTAACATGCTGTCCTCCTGCTCCAGATGATTTTGTTGCCTTAATTTCTAGGTCTTCGTCTTTGATTTCTACATCGACTTCATCCACTTCTGGCATGATTGCAACCGTGATAGTACTCGTGTGTACCCGACCTTTACTTTCCGTTTCAGGGATACGCTGTACACGATGGACTCCAGACTCATATTTAAAGAGGCTATAGGCTCCCTCTCCTCGAACTTCAAAGATCATTTCTTTCACCCCTCCTGATTCTGCTTCTGATTTTTCCGTAATTTCTGTTTTAAATCCTCGAGCTTCGGCAAACATGAGATAGCTTCGAGCAAGTTCTCCGGCAAAGAGCGCTGCCTCTTCTCCTCCTGCTCCAGCACGAATTTCAACCATGATATTTTTATCATCATTTGGATCTTTTGGAAGGAGTTCTACCTTGAGAGCTTCCTCAAGTTCTGGAATTTTTTGTTCAGCCTCGACTATTTCCATTTTGAGAAGTTCTCGCATTTCTTCATCTTTTTCAGTTCCGAGCATCTGCTTATTTTCTTCATAGTTTTCATAGAGTTTCTTGTACTCGAGATAGAGCTTTACCGCAGCTTCAATCTGCTTTTTCCGAGTTGCGACTTCTTTGACTCGTTTTTGATCCTTAAAAATCTCAGGATCTGAGAGTTTTGTTTCGAGAGCAGAAAATTCTTCCACGAGCGTATCAAGATTAAATTTCATACAAACATTTTCTAAAACATAAAAATTTTGCGTATTGTATAGAGAAGTGGTAAAATAGCAAGGATAGTATGTAAAAAGAGAACTATGCTGAAACCTTGATTTTTCAAATCTATTAGAACTTGAGGATATACTCCTTGAGTAGCTGAATAAGTAGATATTATTGCTCGAAAAGTACAAGAATGAATAAGAGACATGAAAATGGATACATTACCATATCCTCCATCAATTATTCAAGATTGTAATATTGAGGTTGCATGAAATAGATGACTCCAAGAATATTTAGAATATTTAGCGGAAATTTTTACTGATGGTATTATTGTAAATAAATGATTAGAAAAAAGGTTAAAAAAATGAGGAAAGTTTGATGCTACTGATGAAGCACCAATGATACTAATAAGAGATGCTTTTCTCGATATATATGCTTTACAAATAATTTGAATACATTATTGAATTTCTGATGGAATTTTAAAAGGAATTATTTATAAAAATATGGTATTTGGAAACTGATTATGAATATCATGAATAGCTTACCTCATAAAACAACATACTCATCCTATAAACTGAAAAATAGATGATGTAGAAAAGCTCATAAAATTATTAAAAGGAAATAAATGAACCTGAACAAAAAAAAGACCTGTATGTCCTTTTGCTGAGTCACAAATAAGACAAGAGTGGATTGATGAAATATACGGGTTTATAAAAGACGTTATTATTCCTGTCATGCAACAATATTACTGAAATTCTTCTTATACATGGGAAAGATTTTGGAGTTGAAAAAAGATATGAACACAATATAAAAGGCTCTGACTTATAAGTCAGAGCCTTTTTTTATTTTTCCTGAAAAAACTAGTTTGCCTTTTTGTAATGAAGTACATACTTCCAAAGCACCACTGCAAGGATTGCTCCAAGTACTGGACCAGCTACGAAATACCAAAGTTGATTCAGTGCTTCTGCCCCACTAAAAAGTGCTGGACCAAAGCTTCGTGCGGGATTGAGAGATGCGTTGGTGAGTGGACCGAGTACCATGATAGCCATCGTAAGCGTGAGACCGATAACCAGTCCTGCATTATTTCCTGAAGAGTCTTTATGTGTTGCCCCAAATATCACGAGGATAAATATAGCAGTAAAGAGTGCTTCTGCCATCACTCCTGATACTGGACTTACTCCTGAACTCATCATATTTGCTGCGAGATTTTCTACTCCTGGAGCGAGGATTGAAAGCAAAAATGCTCCGAGCGCTGCCCCTGCAAATTGAGCTACCATATACCAGCTTGCATCTCGACCTGATATATCTCCTCGCATAAAAAATGCAAGAGTAATTGCTGGATTAATATGACATCCTGAAATAGAACCTATGGTATACACCATCCCCATGACTGCAAGCCCAAAAGCAAGTGAGATCCCAACAAGCCCCAATTGAGTTCCCGCAATAACTGCAGCTCCACACCCTACTAACACCAGAACAGCTGTCCCAATGAACTCTGCAACATATTTTTTCATACACAAAAATATAAGAGAAGTAAAGTGTTAGTCTCGCTTTCACGAGATAAACATATCACAATATAGGAAATTTTTGAGACTTGTAAAGAAAAACCCCTCTTTCTTGAAAGAAATAGGGATACTATGAGGGGATATTAGAGATCAAATTTCAGCTTCTCCAGTGGGACAAATTTTTGTCCGATTTGAATCTTTGGTTCAAAGTCGAGCTCTTGTGATCCTTCGAAGAAGTAGCTATTATCTTTTCCTTCAGCAGCCAATATCTTTTTGAGCTCCTTATGTACATCTTTCATCACTCCCATCTTATCTAGGATATCATAGACTCGCATTACGGCTTCTATATTTTCAAAATCCGTCATTCGCACGATTTGCTCGAGCCTCTTTCCTGATGCCTGGAATATATAGTTTCCAAGATACTGTACTTTTACATTTTGTGGGTCTTCTTCTTGAGTACGTAAATCAAAGAGTTTGTGTTCCTGACTCTGTTCTACATCTATTTGAGCATGAGCTATTTCAGCAAGATCACGTGCTGAGGTAAAATTTTCTACCAAATAATCTTTGAGTTCTTGGATTCAAGCTCCAGTCGCTGCAGAAATCACAAAGTACTTTTTTTCAGGATAGATTTTTTGAAATTCTGACACGATATGCTCTTTCATCTCACTATCGAGCAAATCTCCTTTCGAAAAGACGATCATTTCTTGTTTTTCCTCAAGTTCTTGTGAAAAAAGGCCAAGTTCTTTTCGAATATCTATATAATCCGAAAATATTTTATCGAGACGATAGAGGTCTAAAAGATGCAGGAGTACTCCAGTTCGTTCTATATGTTTCAAAAATTCGATTCCAAGTCACTTTCCCTCGCTTGCTCCTGGAATAAGTCCAGGAACATCCTCAAGGACGAGGGATTTTCCTTTATGCTCTAATACTCCAAGATTAGGAGTGAGGGTGGTAAATGGATAATCTCCAATTTTTGGTTTGACGTTTGAGAGTTTTGAGATAAGCGTTGATTTCCCAGCACTGGGAATACCAATAATACCGATATCAGCCACGAGTTTGAGCTCGAGAAAGAGATCTCGCATTTCAGGAGTATCTCCAAGCTCTGCAAATGCGGGAGCTTGTCTCGTGGAACTCGTAAAGTGTGCATTTCAGTATCCTCCGCGTCATCCGTGTGCCACACAGACCTTCATCCCTTTTTCTGACATATCAAAAAGCAGCTCATTGGTTTCTGCATCACGAACGAGCGTCCCAACTGGCACGAGAAGAACTAAGTCTTCTCCATTCGCTCCATGCATGAGATTTGGCATTCCTCCTTCTCCACTTTGCGCTTCTAGCACTTTTTTATGACGATATTCACTGAGCGTATTGATATTATCATCTGAAAGCAGATATACATCTCCCCCTTTTCCTCCATCTCCTCCCCACGGTCCTCCTTTTGGGATGTATTTTTCTCGTCTCCAAGACACCAGTCCATCTCCTCCTTTTCCGGCTATAACCTTGATTTGCACTTCATCGATAAACATAATTTTTTGATATGAAAATATTGCTGTGAGTATACACAAAAAATCAATTTTGCGAAAAAATAGTTCTCCGCTTCAAGAGAAACGAAGAACTATTTTCTATTTTTATATATGGTGTCAGTAGCGGGAATTGAACCTGCGACCTCGGGGATATGAATCCCGCGCTCTAACCAACTGAGCTATACTGACAAAAAAAGCTGAGTGCTGAAGAAATCAGTCTCAGCTTTCTTAAAATTTTTTTGGTTGCGGAGGTACGAATCGAACGTACGACCTCAAGGTTATGAGCCTTGCGAGATGCCACTTCTCTACTCCGCGATAAACATGGTACGGCTACGGAGAATCGAACTCCGGTTACCTGGATGAAAACCAGATGTCCTGACCACTAGACGATAGCCGCACAAGCATTGCTATGTTGGAATAGCTCGGGTATTATATACAAAAATGTTTGGAGTCAAGTTTTTTTACTTTATTTTTCACTGTCTACAATAAAGTAGACAAAAACTTTTGCTCTAGGAGTGTTTTTCTCTATAGTATTGTGGACAAAAATATTTTTAATACACCGCTCATATGTACACTACCACTCGTCAGGAAGCAGCAGATATGCTTGGGATGTCGACTCGAAGTATAGATAGATATGTGAAAGCTGGGAAGCTTCGAAGCAAAAAAGAAGGGAAAATAATTTATATCCACTCTCAGGATATACAAAATCTTTCTGGGACAGTACCTGAAACAAAAGCTCAGGTAATTATGCCAGATGAAAAGACAAAGAGTTATAGCCAAACTCGTTCTTTTGCATCTGAGAGTGAAGCAACAAAAACAGTAAGCACCAATCACGTTCAAAATAATGCAACCCTTGAAAAAATATATTTGGACCTCAGACAGGAAATCAAACAAAAAGATCAAGCACTCCAAGACCTTGCGATACGACTCGGGCAGGCACAAGAGATTGCAAAAAATTCTGTGAGTCTCATAGAATTTAAAAAATCTCAATTTCTCCTTGAAGAATCAAAAGGGCATTTGACTCATGAGCTTGAACACCTTCGAAACAAAGAGCAAGAACTTGCAAAAGAACTCAAATACGAAAAAACAACAAAATATATTTTGATTTCTACCTGTGTGATACTTCTTTTCGTACTTGCATTTATTTCATTTTTGAAAATATAAATCCATGCCTTCGTTGGCATTTTGTCCTCGTAGTTAAGTGGAATAACAAGGCACTCCTAAGGCTTAGTCACAAGTTCGATTCTTGTCGGGGACACCATTTTAATGATTCTTACGCGCTTCTTACATTGTAGTTATACATAAAGATAGCGCTTTCCCAAGAAAAAAATATATATTATTCTTGGTATTTTTTAGGAAAAAGATACTATAAAGGGGTAATTTTTATTTTTTATATATTGTATATGGTTGTATCAAAAGAAACTGCAGAGAAAAAAACACCTGCAAAAAAATCAACAGTAAAAAAGGAAGAAGTTCCAACTCTGGAAAAAGTAGTACAAGAAAACGTACGACATATTGAGGAAAACACTCAAGAAATACGAAATAATTCAAACATGATTCATCTCTTATACGGGATTATCATCGTATTGCTTCTCATTATTGCCGGACTTGCGTTTTATGTTGGTTCTAAAATGGGGGGAGGGAATGCTGGAATAGCACAAGCAAAAGATATAGAAGTTACGATTATCGACGATACTCGATGTAAAACCTGTCAAACGGATACGCTCAAAGCTGAGCTTGAAAAACTTCCATTTCTTGCAGGAGCAACTTTTACAAAAAAAGATTTCTCTGAGAAAGGAGTTCAAGAACTCATGAAAGAAAATGATATCAAAATGCTTCCAGCTGTAATATTTAATACTAATCTCCTTGCAGATGGAGGAAATCTCACAAATTATCTCACTCCTCTGAGTTCGGGAGAAGGATTTAATCTTGCCCTTCCTTCTACTTTTGATCCATTTCTTCCACGAAGTGAAAATGGTTTTCTCTTTTTGAGTCAAGAAAAACTTGCACAAGTTCAAGAGTGACTCTCATTTACTGGAGCTACCGAGCCAAAATTTCTTTGGATAGAATTTTCTGATCTTGGTTGTAGTGCATGTAAACAATTCCATAGTAGTGGTATCGAAGCTCAAGCATTTGAAAAGCACGGAAACGTAATGGCAAAAGCTCTTGTAGGATTTCTGACAGTATGAGGTCAAGCAAGCGCTGATGCTATGGAAGCTATAGAATGTATGGCAGAGCAAAATGAAAGTCTCCATCATAGTGCATGGACAATTTTTTACAAAACCGCTAACTATACTGCAGATGCACTTCAAGAGTTTGCTGAGGAAAATGGAGTGAATATAACAGAGTATCAAGCATGTCTTGATAGTAATAGCATGGTAGAAAAAATTGAAACTCAAAAACAAATGGGAGTTGATGTATTTGGAATCTCAGGAACTCCTGGAAATATTATCCTAAATCGTGAAACCGGAGAATACGAAAATGCAAGCTGGTCAATCGTTGAAACACTTGATGCCATGATGCAATAATTTTCATTTAGTAACACAAAAAAATCCTTCCTGAACATATTTCAGGAAGGATTTTTTATATCATTTTTAGTAAAACATCTTTTTCACAAACTCACTATCTTTTCTCCAATTTTTCTTGACTTTGACACGTAGTGAAAGGAAGACTTTTTGATCGAACATGGTTTCAAGTTCGATTCTTGCTGCTTTTCCTACTTTTGAAAGCAAACTTCCGTTTTTTCCTATCACGATGTATTTTTGTGAATCTGTTTCCGTATAGATATAGCTTGCTATTTTTTTCATCGCTCCATCTTCTTCTATCTCTTCCACAGCAACAAAGATGCTATGTGGAAGCTCTTCTTTGAGCTCTTCAAAGAGCTTTTCACGAATAATTTCAGAAATACGGAAATGCAGGTCTTGTTTGGTATAAAAATCTGCATCATAGAGCATCGTTCCGTTTGGAAGTTTTGATTTAATGGCTGCTAAAAGCTCTCAGAATCATGATTTTTGGATACTCGAAATTTCAAACACATTTTCTCCATCACGAAGCTCGATTTGTCGCTTTAAATCTTGTTTCGTGTATACAAAAAAAACAGGTATTTGTATCTTTTCAAGGAGCGACTCAATATAAGTCTCTTCTGGACCATAGGGACGAGAACTATCGATAAAATAAAGTATCACTTCTGCTTCTGAAAGACTAGAAAGTGCCTGATGATTGATTTGCCTATTAAAATCTTTTTGAGATTCATGAATTCCTGGAGTATCGAAAAAGAGGATTTGAGAATCATCGTCATTATAGATGGCAAGAATTTTATTTCTGGTCGTTTGAGGAATATCACTAGTTATGGCTATTTTTTCACCAATAAGCGTATTAATAAAGGTAGATTTTCCGGCATTTGGACGACCAATGATCGCAACATATCAGACTTTTTTTTCAGAAAAATCTGTTGTTCGAGCGAGGATATCTTTGAGATTGAGTTCTTGCATAAAGGAATGACTAAGAAATAGTTTTTCACATAGTCTTGAAAAATACAGCAAAGTCAATTTTCTTTTGACAAATACGCTCTTTTTCTTACAATTTCGCAAGCTTTGCAAAAAGCGTATTTTATATCCTTCTTTTGGCAAAGGACCAAAAGATACTAACCATAGGATGATATGGCAAACTACGAACTCATGATGATCTGTAATCCAAGTATTGGAGAAGCAGCTCTCACTGCAAGTATCGATGCAGTAAAAAAATCTCTCAGTGAAGCTGGAGCAACGATACAAAAAGAAGATGTATGGGGAGAAAAAAAGCTCGCATACAAGATAAAAGGTTCTGAAAACGGATATTATATCCTTTGGACCCTCGAACTTGATGGGAAAAAAATCAAGTCACTTAATACTCAAATGAATCTTGATGGAAACATCTGGAGATATATGTTTGTAAATCTTGATGCTTAATTTTTTATATTACCACTATGAGAACTGTAAATAAAGTCATTCTTATCGGAAATGTAACACGTGATCCTCTTGTAAAAGAAACAGAAAATGGGAAAAAAATAGCAATGTTTACAACAGCAACCAATAGATATTATAAAACTGCAGACTGAGAAAATAAATCTGAGGCAGAATTTCATAATTGTGTAGCTTGGGGAGCTCTCGCAGAGCGAGCATCTCAATTTCTCACGAAAGGAAAGCTCATCTATATCGAAGGTCGACTCAAAACTCGAGTCATCGAAAAAGATGGAGGAGAGAAAATTTATAAAACAGAAGTCGTAGTTGGAAATGTTATCTTCCTCAATAAAAGAGAAGATTTCGAAGAAGCAGGGATTGATCATATCGATGAACTTGATACGCTCGACGATCTCGATGACGATAAATTTTAAATATTATTAATTATATCACTATGTCAGAAAAAAAAGTATGTCCTCTTGAAGGAATAAGCATTGATTACAAAAATGTTGAACTTCTTAAAAAATATATTACGAAGTTTGGGAAAATCGTTCCACGATACTACTCTGGAGTATCACTCAAGAATCAAAAAAAGCTCGCTCAAGCGATTAAACGAGCTCGAATCGTCGCACTTCTTCCTTTCGTGAAGAACTATGATCCAAATTTTCAAGGATAATTTTTCAGAAATTAAAAAACCTCAGCAAATATGTTGAGGTTTTTTGTTTTTATTGATTTGGATATTCCTCGTATGCTATTGGTTCGTCGAGTCATTTAAATCAAAGTGGAGATCCTGTTTGCATTTCATATTCTCCTTCAATAATTCTATAATAACGTAAAAATTTTCGACTTTGAGACTTCCAATCTCAGAGAGACGAACTTTCAAAAATTTTAATTAGGTCATGTACCGTATAATTTTCTATATGAAAGGTGTCTGAAAAGTTAATTGTTTTCTCTAAATCAAAAATATCATTTTGAATTGCGAAAAAATAAAAATCATTCAGTTTTCGAAATTCACTATCTGTAAAAAAAGCATCTCGAGAAGAAAGTATGGTCTCTTCACTATCTTCAGGAGTCATAAATATATCTTCTATTCTTTGTGGAAGTAAAATCTGAATTCATAAAACAGGAGAACTATTTTCCTGTTCTAAAAGCACCAGAACACTTTCATAACTATCTTGATCCTTTTTTGTGAGCATAGAGAATTATTAGTATATATAATACTATATTAACAATAAGTCAATGTTTGTAAATCTTTTATTTGCTTTTTGCATTTTTCTTTCTATAATCCCCACGGTTTACCCTCATGTTTGTGAGGGAAAATTTTTATTGTTAAATTATTTGTTATGTCATTTCGAAATATAGCGATTATAGCCCATGTAGATCATGGAAAAACCACTCTCGTTGATGAGCTTTTGAAGGCTGCTGATGACTTTGATGCTCGTGTGGGGATTGATACCTGTGTGATGGATAGTAACGCTCAGGAAAAGGAAAGAGGAATTACTATTTATGCAAAAAATACTTCTATCCGATATAAAGGAAATAAAATCAATATCGTGGATACTCCAGGGCATGCGGATTTTGGTTCTGAAGTAGAACGAGTACTTCGTACGGTTGACTCTGTATGTCTCGTAGTAGATGCATACGAAGGGCCTATGCCTCAAACAAAATTCGTACTCAAAAAATCACTCCAACTTGGACTTCACCCTATTGTGGTACTCAATAAAATGGATAAACCAACGGCACGTCCAGAGTGGGTTATCGATCAACTTTTTGATCTCTTTGTACAACTTGGAGCAGCTGATGAACAACTCGAAAATCTCTATTCTCCTATCTATGCTATTGCACGTGAAGGACTTGCTTGGACGAAAGATCATCCAGAAAAGAAAGATATTACTCCTCTGCTTGATTATGTTATGCAGCATGTTCCAGAAGCACCAAATGATGCGGAAGCACCTCTCAAAATGCAGATTGCAAACCTTGGGTATGATAACTTTTTAGGACGACTTGGAATTGGTCGTATCTATGAAGGAAAGGTAAAAGTAGGGCAAGAAGTTGTCATTACTTCGAATGACGGAGCAAAACGAAAGGGGAAAATCACGGAAATTCTCACGAATGAAGGACTCAGTAAAGTAAAATCTCCTGAAGCGATTGCAGGTGACATAGTCACTATTGCAGGAATTCCTGATATCTTCGTAGGAGAAACCGTTGCAGCAAATGCAGACGTAGAAGCTATGCCACGAATCACCATCGATGAACCGACTCTCAAAATGGAGTTTCTCGTAAATAATTCCCCATTTGCCGGTCGAGAAGGAAAATTTGTTACTTCACGACAGATTCGAGATCGACTCGAAAAAGAACTTGAAACGAATGTTGGAATGAAAATTGATTTTGATGGATCTGACAACTACATCGTTTCTGGACGAGGGGAGCTTCATCTCTCAGTACTCATCGAAACGATGAGACGAGAAGGATTTGAACTCCAGGTTGGAGCACCGGTGGTTATCATGCACGAAGAAGCAGGGCAAAAGCTCGAACCTATGGAACGAGTCACTATCTCTGTTCCTTCTGCTACAGCTGGATCAGTAATTGCAGAGCTTGGAAAACGAAAAGGGGAAATGCAAAACATGTTTGATGAAAATGGAACGACGAGTCTTGAGTTTCTCGTACCTACACGAGGACTTCTTGGATTTAAATCAGAATTTACGACGATGACCAAAGGGGAGGGGCTTCTCTCATCAGCCTTTGAAGCCTATGTTCCATACAAAGGAACGATTGAAAAACGAAATCGCGGTTCTATGATTTCTATGGAAAATGGGACCGCAATGGCTTACTCTCTTTGGAATCTCCAAGAACGAGGAATGATGTTTATCGAGCCACAAACTGAAGTCTATGAAGGAATGATTATCGGTGAATCTAGCAAACCAGAAGATTTGAGTGTGAATGTTACAAAAAACAAAAAACTTACGAATGTTCGAGCTTCTGGAACAGATGAAGCACTCAGACTCGTACCACCAAAACTGATGAGTCTTGAGGAAGCAATCGACTATATCTCTGCACAAGAATACGTAGAAGTAACTCCAGCATCTATACGACTTCGAAAGAAATATCTGACTGAAGGAGAAAGAAAAAGAAATAAAGGGTAATACTGGAAAAAACAGAAGCTTTGCTTCTGTTTTTTTTAATGCTTTTTCGAAAAATCGATACTACACACTCCTCCAGGACAGGCAGGTCTTTGAGTAGGTTCTAGTATAATTTTTTAAGCAATAAGCCAATAATAGATTTTACACCCAACACAGATCCCAAGACTACTTTCCATCCACATAAGGACAAGGCATATACTACACAGAGTGAGTGGAATCATTCCTTGGATTCAAAATCCAAAGAGCAGTACCATAACCGTAAAACACATGAAAAGTCCGAGTCACCAGGCAAATCGCTTCTGTATGGCTCCGACATATTCAGGTTTCTGCTTTGAAACGAGAAGTTTTCCAAGTCTTGAAAGTGGAGAATATTTTGGCCCCCAAAGTACTAAAACCAGAAAATTTAAGAAGAAAAATGGAAGCACCAAAGATACGAGGGTGAAATCTTTCGTAAAAAATGTATAGGATATGGTTATAACTCCTATAAAAAACATGATTCAGACAGTAGCACGAATCACACGTTCATTGAGAACTCCATAGGGAGCATCGACTCCATGAATCTGTAAGCCTGAGATAATTTCCCCTATTTCTTTTTTATACATATTTTATGAATAAGAGAGTAAATTTTCGTTTTCCCATTTTTTTAAAGCATCTATCCTTGCAAGGGAAATTTTTGTATCAACCTTCGTAGCAGAGAGTAAGATAAAGATTGCAATGTCTCCTACTTCTTGTGAGAGCAGAAACTCCTTAAGTGCATGGATTTGCTCGATTTTCGTTCAGCTCGGGATTTCTACAATGTATTCTGAGAGATGTTGCTCATTTTTTTCTGCCTTTTCGAGTTTATTTTCTGCTATTTTTTCTTCTAAAACCTCTTCAAAATCACTCGTTCATAAAGATGTTTTTTCAAGAACATCTGACTCTAAAGCTTCAGAAGATCATTCATGTGATGGTGTATCAGAGACAAGAACTCCTGTTTGTTCTTGGGAAACTTCTGTGATGGAAATTGCCTGCAAAGAAATTCTCTTAGAACTATCAAGAAGCCCGATATCACGAGCTTGTTCTCGAACTTGTGTGAGGGTTGCAGTAATGATATTTCTTGGACGAATGCTTTTGCGACGATACTCAAAATTAATATCAAGATTCCCTTCAATAATGACTATTTTCCCTATTGCCACTACATCTTTATATTTCTCATAATCCCGGTCAAAAATCGTCACTTCAAAATCATAGTCAAAGCCTTCACAGCTGAGAAACAACATATTTTTTCCCGTTTTACTCACGATTTTTCTCAGATGCAACACCACTCCTACGACTTGTACTTGCTGTTTTTGAAGATCTTGTTTGAACTTTTCTTCATTTTCTTGGAGTCTTGTTTGAAGTTTTTCAAAGTCTTCTTTCAGATAGAGTGTCGAGCGCGAACGTCTCTGACAATAGAGTTTGAGGCTATCAAGTGGATGCCCTGAAACCATATATCCAAGGACTTCTCGTTCTTTAAAGAGTTTTTGTTCGTAACTGAGGGGTGGAGCAGGAGTAAGTATAAGTGTTTCATCAAAGTCTGAGAGTCCCATATCAAACATCCCCAGTTGACTGGATGATTTTCTTTTTTCTTCATTTTTTGAAGCACGAACGATTTCATCTATATTTTGTAAAAGCGTATTTCTCTCTCCAAAAATGTCCATCGCTCCGGCATAGATAAGAGCTTCCAGAGATTTTCGGCCAAGAACTTCTTTTCCGGCTCGAGACACAAAATCTGCGATATCTATAAAAGGACTACCTTTTCGAGCCTCTAAGATAGCATCTATTGGACCTTCTCACAGACCTTTGATTGCCTTGAGTCCAAAACGTATGTGTGTATCATCAATATAGGTAAAGTGTTTTAATGACTCGTTTATATCGGGTCTCAAAATTTCAATTCCATGTGCTTGTGCTTCTCCAACTTCTAAAATGATACGGTCCATATTTTCCTCATCTGAAGTCATCATCGAGGTCAAAAACTCAGCTCGATAATGAGCCTTCAGATACGCAGTTTGATAGGAAATCAGCGCATAACAGGCAGCGTGGGATTTATTGAAAGAATAATTCGCTGCTGGCTGTATCATCTCTTCATAGATAAACTGGCTCGTTTCTGGCTTATATCCTTTATAGGCAGCAGCTTTCGTGATAAATTCTTTTTTGAGTGCTTCGATGACATCAAGTTTTTTCTTTCCTACTCATCGTCGCAAGAGATCTGCTTCTCCAAGAGAAAATCCTGCCATATACTGCACGATAAACATCAGCTGTTCTTGGTAAACTGCAATTCCATAACTCACATCAAGAATTGGTCCTAAATCCTCATTGAGTTTTCTTTCTTCTTCCACTATTTCGTCTGGAGAATATTTTTTTTCGAGTTTTTCTCGTAAGGCAGGAAGCATATATATCAGGGTTTCTCGTCCATGTTTTCGCTCAACATAGCTTGGGATATAGGCAAGTGGGCCAGGACGATAGAGAGATACCATCGCGATAAGATCTTCAAATCGATCGGGTTTCAGGTCTTTGAGATACTTTCGCATCCCATCTGACTCAAACTGAAATACTCCCGTTGTATCTCCATCGGAGAAGACTTCATAGACTGACATATCGTCCATCGGGATATTGAGAATATCGACTTTCACTGCTTTACTCATCTCAATGATTTTTAGTGCACGTTTGATAATCGTGAGATTTCGAAGACCAAGAAAATCCATTTTTAAGAGTCAAAGATCTTCCAAAGGGTAGGCTGAATATTGCGTTACAATCGCATTAGCATCTTTCGGAGGACGCGCAAGTGCGGTAAAGTGCGTCATGGGCTCTGGAGCGATAATCACAGCACAAGCATGAACTCCAAGCTGTCTGACATTCCCTTCTATTTTGAGAGCATTATCGATAATTGCTTTGTATTTTGGATTTTCTTCGTAAGCCTTTTTAAACTCAGGAGAATCCTCAAGGGCTCCTGCAAGCTTGGTTCCTGGTTTTTCTGGTATCATTTTCCCCAATTCATTCATCTCAGCAAATGAAACCCCCATCACACGTCCAACATCCTTTACCGCAGCTCGTGCTGCAAAAGTCCCAAAGGTACAGATTTGAGCCACGTGATCTTCACCATATTTCCTTCGACAATATTCTACAACTTTATCTCTGTCATTATCAGCGAAGTCCGTATCGATATCCGGCATCGAGATACGAGCAGGATTCAAAAAGCGCTCAAAAAGAAGGTCATAGAGGAGAGGATCTATGTCTGTAATCCCTGTCAAATATGCCATGAGACTTCCAGCTGCAGAACCACGTCATGGTCAAACTGGAATATCATTTTTACGAGCCCAGCCTATATAGTCTGCTACAATCAGAAAGTAGGCATTAAAGCCCATTTCATGTACTACTACGAGTTCGTACTCGAGACGCTCGATTTTATCTTGCAAATCTTGAGTGAGTCACGCAAGGATTTCTTTTTTTCTCTGAGAATAATAGGTGAGGGAAAGTTTTTTGAGATCCTCTGGAGACGTTTCAGTAAGTTTTGTCTGGAGACTCGGCATATCAGTCTTTTGCACGAGTTCAAAGAGCATATCTTGAGAAATACCTGCTTTATATCTCCAATTCAGTCCAGCATAAGAAAGATATCTCAGATACCACTCATCGGATGAAAGTACTTTTTTTGGAGTTTTTCCTGGATTTTTTTTCTGAAAGGCTTGTGCCTCTTCAAAAAGTGCCTGCATTTCTTCTGGAAGCTCAAATTTTGGAATACGAATCCCTCCTATCTCGATATGAATATCAATCATATCTGCAATTTTTTGTGTATTTTCCAAAGCTTCAGGAATATACCCAAATATCTCCTGCATTTCTTCCTCACTCAAAAATGAATAATCTCAAGAAATAAGACTTTTTCGATCTGGATTTTCTATTTCATGACCCGTCCCAAGAGCCATGATGATATCTTGAGTCGTTTTATCGTCTTTATCGATATAGTAACTATTTTGACAGGCAACCAGAGGAATCTGATATTTTTGTCCAATTTCAATCAGCTTATCCGTCACCAATTGCTGTTTTGGTATATCACGATGATACAAAATCTCAAGAAAATAATTATCTTGTCAAAATATGTCTTGATACTGTCGAATTCGATTCACGATTTCTTCCTCTGATTTTCCAGATAAAATAAGATAGGGAATTTCTCCTGAAATTGGCCCACTCAAACAAATGATCCCTTGCGAAAACTCTTTGAGACGAGAAAACTCTACTCGTGGAGTTTGTCCTGGATTATTTAAAGAAGCTTCTGAAACGAGAGAAATAAGGTTTTTATATCCTTCATAGTGCTTGGTAAGGAGCACAAGTTTATGAAAGAGTTTTGCATCAGTCTCTGATTGTACAAAGATCTCTGCTCCAAGAATTGGTTTTATCCCCTCTTCTTTTGCATATTTATACAGTTCATGACATCCATGGAGATTCCCTGTATCAGTAATTGCCACAGCCTTCATTCCCAAAGCTTTTGCCTTTTTCACATAGTCTTTTGGCTTTGGAAGTCACTCTAAAAGTGAGTAGTGGGTGTGAGTATGGAGGTGAACAAAGGACATTTTTCTTTCCTAAAAAATATTACCTTTAGTATATCTGTTTTTGCAAAAAATACGAGAGCTCGTATACTCTTTCGTGTCAAAAATATGTGTAAAAATTATCTATGAATATAGAACTCGAACCATCTTGGAAACATCTTTTGCGTGAAGAATTTGAACAGCCCTATTTTCAGGATATAAAATCTTTTTTGGTGAAAGAAATAGAAGCCAAAAAAATGCTCTATCCACATCCAAAAAATATATTTGCAGCTCTGAGTAGCTGTCCTGTAGAGGAGGTAAAAGTCGTGATTCTTGGTCAAGACCCCTATCATGGGCCAGGGCAGGCACACGGACTTTCGTTTTCAGTACAAGAGTGAGTCAAACTTCCTCCAAGTTTACAAAATATTTACAAAGAACTCAAGCTCGAATATCCTGATTTTGAGATACCCAGTTCATGAAATCTTACAAATTGGGCAATGCAGTGAGTTTTGCTTCTCAACAGCATCCTTACCGTTGAGGCAGGAAAACCTGCAAGTCATTCAAAAATTGGTTGGGAAACGTTTACCGATAGCATTATTTCAAAGCTTTCACAAGATCGAGAAGGTCTTATATTTCTCCTGTGGGGAAATTTTGCACGATCAAAAAAAGTGCTGATTGACACCCAAAAACATTTTGTATTGGAAGCTCCTCACCCCTCTCCTTTTTCAGCTCATTCAGGTTTTTTCGGCTGTGGGCATTTTAGGAAGGTAAATGAGATTTTGAGGGAGAGAGGAGAGAAGGAGATAGTGTGGTAGAGGAAGAAAATTTCAAATCAAAAAACACGGATTTGAGTTATTAGGATTTTTCTTGATTTTAAGAGAAAAAATAAGATAATTTCTAGGTATTAGTTTAACATATTTAAAACAAAAATAACTAAATAAATTATGAGTAAAATATATAATTATCCAGCTTTCTATGTTAGTGAACCTTTTAGTGAATCAACATTAGGAGCACATGCAAGTAAAGATTTTTGTTACTATAATATCTTAAGAGCATGGAAAGGTTTGGATAGCTCTTTTCCTTTCAATAATGCCCACGATACAACTTATAACGTCAGAGATAATAGTGATTGGGAAACAACTTTAAAACCAAGGCTTAGAGAAAGATTACGTAATTCTAAAAATTTAATATTGTTCTTGAGTGATTATACTGCTAACTCCAAAGCATTAAGAGAAGAAATGGATTACGCAATAAACAATTTAAGCTTACCTATAATTGTCATATATCCAGATTTAAAGTCAAAAGAAGAATTATTAACTTCTGATAAAAAAGAATTAAATAACAGAGTGAAAAATTTATGGAACAAACTTCCTGTTTTTAGAGATTCATTAAACAAAGTACCCGTAATACATGTTCCTATGAGTAAAGAGTTAATTCGTAAAGCATTAAGCGATCCTGATTTTAGAGTGGATTCAGTTAGAGAAATAAATAATTTCTTTTATAACATATAATATGAAGGTTAGTTTAATTAATAAAGGTGTAAGAAATAAATTTTGGTGATATTTTTCTGTTATTTCAGGTATTTTATCATTCATACTTCTTTTCAATGTAGTACCTGAAAATTATAAAGACTATCTACAATGTCTTGGGTATCTAATTTTTATACTTTTAATCATTATTTATCTATGAATATGGTTAAGCGCGAATCTTTTGACCGATGTAAAAATTAATGTTGATGGGAGTATAATTAATATTAAGACAGGAGATTTATTTCACGAAGATGGTTTTAAAGTAATACCATTTAACGAGTATTTTGATACTAAAGTAGATGATAAAATCATTGCTAGCACTTCTTTAAATGGAATATTTATCAAAGATTATTTAAATATAGATGTCAATAATCTTGATAAATTTATAGAAGATAACACTGATAAACATGATGTAATAGACTTTAATACAGATAGAAAATTAGGTGGTAAAATTATAAAATTCAAACTAAGTACCATTTTTGTATTTAATGACTATTTATTAACAGCATTCTCAAAATTTGATGAACATAATAAAGCTATCTTAACTATGCCAGAATATATAGAATTTCTAATAAATTTTTGGGATAGAGTCAATCGTATTTACGCTCAAAAATCTATATCTGTACCTATTTTTGGTTCTGGAATTACAAGAATAAAAGAACATAAGAATATTAGTGATGAAGATTTATTGAAAATTATGTTATGGACATTTAAATTAAGCGAAATGAAATTTAAATACCCTGCTAAACTTTCAATAATTATACATAAAGATAAAATTGATAGGATAGATATATTTAATTTAAAATCAACTGAATTAGGATTATAAATTTTAACTATAATAGTGATTTTAATTTGGTAAAGATAAACTTCTTACATTCTAGTTCAAAACGCATAGAAGTTGAGAAATAAAAAGAGACAGTGCATAATAGGAGTGCTTAAACCCATAACTATTATACAATGTCTCATATACAATTTAGTGAAAAAGAAATATATGCAATAGAACTATATCTCGAAGAGAACTATAATTACTCAGAAATATGAAGAAAACTAGGAAGAAATGGAAGTAGTGT
>JAMIGJ010000088.1:0-7821 GCA_035905775.1 Candidatus Altimarinota bacterium | reverse complement strand
GTACAAAAAGCCCTGCAAGTGTTGGTAGTATATTTCCCTCTGCGCTCGAAAAAAGAGTTTTTTCTATAGAGCGTCGTACGATATCTCACGAAAGGGTCAGAGAAAGTTCTTCTTTGATATTAGGAATTACTGGGAAGTCCTCTGCGGGAATTCCTTTTATTTTTGTCTTTCCACTCGCTGTTTTGATTTCAAGAGCATCATTTTTTATCAGTTCGATACTTACTACATCATCTCCTACGAGTCAGATATAGCTTCCAAAAAGTTTTGATGGTACAGAAAACGATCCTTCAGAAATTACTTTTACGTCCTCATCGATGAGGTATTCGATAGCCATTTCGAGATTATTTGCAGTGAGTACTATACTTTGATAGTGAACTTTTATGAGGATGTTTTCCAGTATAGGAGTAGTGGTAATTCCAGCTGTTGCGTGAGATACTATAGAGAGTCATTTTTGAAGTGCTTTGGTGGAAATTTCAAATTTCATAGGACAAAAAAGTTAAATGGCATATATATTTCAAAATATATTTTGTTGCTTTTGATATGAAAATCAAGGCTAATATTTTTTCTTTGTGAAAAACTCTCGGAAAAGATGTTAAATACTAGTCAAATATCACACTGAGAGCTGAGTTTCCAAGGATTTCTTTCTGCAAGGGAAAAATAAAATTTCTCACATTCTTTCCTTGGATAAGAATTTTTGCATGATAGGTATTATTTTTTTTAAAAGGAGTAGTTCATCGTAAGATTTTGTATTCTCATGCATGTGGGATATCGGTGAGTTTTTTTTCGAGTTTTTCAGTAAATTTAAGAGATTTTTCATGTTCTTTGTGACGATATTCAAGTGTCAATATCTCACAATACGGAGGATAGAGAAACTCTTTACGTTCTTTGAGTGTATCACTGAGAAAATCTTTATAATTTCAAGAAATAAGTCGCTTGATGAGAGGATTTTTTGGAAGAAACGTTTGGAGAATAATCTTGGTTTCTTGAGACTTTCTATTTCCACGACCGATGAGCTGTTTGAGATTTGCATAGGCTTTTTCACTTGCGTCATAACTCGGATATGCAAGCTCTTGCTCAACTAACATAACTCCTATGAGTCCTATCTTTTCAAAATCAAAACCAGTGGTAATCATCTTGGTTCCGATGATGATATCAGCGTATTCTAGTTCGCTCAGAGCCTGATTTTTACTCGAGATATTTTTCATCGAGTCTGAGTCGAAGCGATAGATATTTTTCTCTCAAAAATACTTTTTCAAAGACTCCTCGATTTGCTGTGTTCCAACACCTATCTGCAAAAGTTGTGTTCCATGACATTTTGGACACGAAAGAGGAAGTACAAATTGACTGGCACACAGATGACATATGAGTTTTTGTGGATGTGAGTGTACTGAGAGGCTTGCATCACAGTTGGGGCATTCCCAGAGATATTGGCAATCCTTGCAGGCAAGAGAGCTATAGCTTCCTCGTTTATTGAGATAGAGTAGTACTTTTTCTCCCTTCTCAAGCGTATTTTCTATCTCATCGAGCAGTGTCGATGAGATATATTTCGAGAGCTTCGAGCTATCTTGAGCTAGATTTACCGTGTAAAACATTTGACGTATGGCTAAGAGAGGATATAGTTATATGTAAGTATATTCTAAAAAAATATTATGGCAACAATAGAATCTACCCCAGACCAATCTGCATTTTTCGATGATGAATATGAAATATCACATGCAGTTGAAATCGCTTTTGAAAGAAGACGAGTAGATGAAAATATAACACCCCCACATATTCTTCCTGCTGCGATTATTGCTGCACAAATGTGACTTGCATGTTATGTTGTAAAAACACTTACGTGATCAAGGTAAAATGTTTCTTTTTTTCTTGATTTTTCAAAAGAATATTTCAACTACTCTGTAATTTAGTTCTGTAAGAGGAGTTGCATTTTTACAGAGCTTTTATATAATTTCGTCCGCAAAATGGTATTATTTTTTGTATAATTTTAGCGTATACTATGTCGAAAAAAGATTTTTATGAAGTACTTGGAGTGAGTAAAAACGCAAGCGAAGACGAGATAAAAAAAGCCTATCGCAAACTCGCGATGCAGTATCATCCTGATAGAAACCAAGGAGATAGTGCAGCTGAAGCAAAGTTTAAAGAGATTTCAGAAGCGTATGGTACACTCAGTGATAGTGCAAAACGTCAGCAGTATGATATGTTTGGAAGTGCTGGAGGTGGAAGTGGGTTTGGAGGATTCTGAGGTGGAGGATTTCAGGCAGAAGATATTTCTGATATATTTTCTTCATTTTTTGGAGGAGGTTTTTCATGAGGAAATGGTAGACAAACACGTCGAGAACAACGAGGAGAAGATCTCGAGTATGATATGCACATAGACCTCAAAACGAGTATCTATGGAGGAAAAGATACGATAGAATTTCATAAGCGAGAAGCTTGTACGCACTGTGACGGGCAGGGAGGAAGTGGAAAAAAATCCTGTGAAACCTGTCGAGGTCGAGGACAAGTGACCTATACGTCTCAAAGTCCATTTGGAGTGATACAACAAACTCGAACTTGTCCTGACTGTAAAGGTTCTGGGGAAACGTTTGAACATATTTGTAGCGAATGTCAGGGAGAAAAAAGAAAACTTATCAAGAAAAAAATAGATATTTCTATTCCTGCTGGGATAGACGATGGGATGGTCATAAAGCTTGAGGGGGAGGGAAATGATGGAGTAGGAACAAAGGCAAGCGGGGATCTCTATGTACGCTTTCATGTGAGTAATACAGAAAAATGACTCGAACGAGATGAAATGGATTTACACTACGAACTGGAAATCGATCTTGTAGAAGCCGTTCTCGGAACAAAAAAAGAAGTCAATATCCCTATACTTGGCAAACGAACAATTTCTATCGATCCCGGGACACAATCTGGAAGTATCCTAAAAATATCTGGAGATGGGGTAAAGCATGTTCAAAAAGATAGCAAAGGAGATTTACTGATACATATAGCTATTGAAATTCCAAAGAAACTTGGAAAACGTGAACGAGAACTCTATGAAGAAATCGCAAAAGAGAAAAAAATAAATGTAAACTCCAAAAAATGAGTCTTTGAAAAGTTGTTTGGATAAAAATATATTTTCAAAATCTCGAAAAAAAACTATGATAGCACATATATATCATAGTTTTTTTGTATGTGAAAAAATATTACTTTTGAAAAAGTAAAAAGATTCCTTGCTCCAATATCTCAAAATAAATGGGTAACGTGCCATCAAATAATTTACTTTACTTTTCAATACTCTTTTTGAATTGTGTTTGTATTTTTCGTAAAAGATATTACCGAAATACTTTCTCAAAAAGACTATACTACATTTATCTCAACTCTTTGGGTATATAGTTTTTATTTTAGTATTTCTATTATTGGTGTTTTTGTAAGTTATACATGATGGGCATATACCAATGAAAGATATAGACAATGGATTGAAGAAATATATGTCAAAAAATATATACTTTTTGATTTGAATTATACAGAGAAAAATGGAACTTGAAAAACGATTGCGATTTTTTCAAAAGGAATAAAAATGTGGGGAATGCTTTTGTGAAACTGTTCGGTATATTTTACAAAAATTACACTTTCACTTTGAGTGACCATTTATTTACTTTCAAAAATACATTATTTCTTTGTGCTTCTATTTTTTGTGCTCATAATTTTGTGAGGAATTCTTTGATTATTTTTGAATATAAAAACAATTCGAGAACGAAATAAAAGGGTTGAAATAGATAATTTATGGTCTAAGAATGTTGTTCGCATCATATCATCAAAGGTAGAAATTCTGCAATCAAAAAAGATAGATTCAGAACTTACAAAACTTCATGACTTCCAAGAAAAGAAAATTTATTTTAATAAAAGAATGTCTCCGTATCTTGTACCATTTTATGTTATATGAAATCTCATTACTGGAATTATGCTTTTTTGAGTATATATAACATTTTGAGTTTCTTATTTTGAATGAAATATTTCTCTGTGATATATTACAGGAGTCACATGAGCATTACTTCTTATGAATAGTGTCCTGATTGATTTCTTAGATTTTATTAAAAATTTCTGAAGAGATTTTCCAGAAATACAAAATCTTTGGGATTTTTTTGATGATGCTCCTGAAATCACTGGCTACGAAGAATGAAACACCTTCACCTACCAAACCTGAAACATCGAACTACAAAATCTTACTTATTCTTATGAGTGAAATAAAAACGTCTTTGAAAACTTTGACTTAAAAATACAGTGATGAAATATTACAGCCTTTGTGTGACCAAGTGGAGGAGGAAAATCTACACTCGTGAAACTTATCGCAGGCTACCTGAAAGCAAATTCAGGAGAAATCCTCATCGATGGACAAAAACTCACTGAAACAAGTCTCAAAAGCTACTACCAAGATGTAGGATACCTCACACAAGAACCATCAGTCTTTGATGGAACGGTGAGAGAAAATCTGATGTATGCACTCGGAGAAGAAACACTTGATAACAAACATCTCCAACATATCCTGAAACTCTCTCGCTGTGAATTTATTTCTGAACTCTCACAATGACTCGATACGGAAATAGGAGAACGAGGAGTGAAACTTTCAGGGGGACAAAAACAGAGACTCGCAATTGCGAAGATATTTTTGAAAAATCCGAAAATCATTATCCTTGATGAACCAACCAGTGCTCTGGATAGCCAGTCTGAAAAAGCAATTACGCAAGCGATGCATGAACTTTTTAAAGATAGAACCGTCCTCGTCATTGCACACAGGCTGCAAACCGTGAAATATGCAAATGAGATTATCGTGATAGACTCTGGAAAGATTATAGAGCGAGGAAATCACGAAGAACTCGTGAAACAAAAGTGATACTATGCTGAGATGCTCGAACTTCAAAGTGGGTTTTAGAAGCCTCCCCCCTTTCGTATGAAAGGAGGGAATTTAGGGTGGATTATGTATATCTCTATGAAACAAAAAATTATTTCTCTTGCTGCACTCTTTTTGTTCTTTAGTGTTTTTTGATATTTTTATGGTGAGAGTTATTGGGATTTTCAAAAAAATCAAAAAAATGAGAAAATTTTTTATGCAGAAAATGCAAAAAGTATTGAGCATTTTTCACTTCAAGATTTACCTGTTTTTTGAGATGATATTTCTCTTCATATGACTCCAGATTTAAAATTTCTCGACACACTCGTGAGTCAAATAGATGCTGCGCAGGAAAAAATATATGCGGAAGTCTATATCTTTACAGAAAAGAAGATGTGAGAAGCTCTCGTGCGTGCTCATCAAAGAGGAGTAGAGGTAAAAGTACTGCTTGAAAATAATCCCTATCAAGCTCCCTCTCTCAACGATGAAACATTTGATATCTTACAAAGTGCAGGCATAGATGTTCGCTGGTCTGATCCATTGCTCTACTCGCTCAATCATAGTAAACTGCTTCTCATCGATGATCGAGCTTATATCTCAACGGGAAATTTTTCGTATTCCCTTTTTGCACATAATAAGGATTTTCTTCTTGAGTTACGGCAAAAAGATATACTTTCAAAGCTTCAAGAACTTTTTTTGCTTGATTTTGAGCATAAACTTTGATGAGTATTCTCAGAAAATTTGGTTGTATCTCCTTATAATAGTCGTGAAAAACTGGAATATCTTTTGAAGTCTGCAGGGGAAAGTATAGATTTTTATTTTCCCTATTTACAAGATGAGTGACTTGAAAGTATACTCTTTGAAGCAGCAAAAAATGGAATTCATATTCGTGGTATCGTAGATCAGAGCTTCTATGATGAGAATCCTGAAATGATACAAAAATATAGAGAATGATGAATTCTGCTCTCTCCGCTAAAAAAACAGAAACTTCATGCAAAAATGATATTGGTAGATGAGACATATATGTATCTAGGGAGTATAAATTTTTCGCGCTATAGTATGGATGAAAATCGAGAACTCGGAATCATATTACGAGATATGTCTCTCATAAAAAAAATGAAAGAAATTTTTCAAGATGACTTCTAAGATAAGAAATCTAGTTGGCAAGTATAAAAATATGCCGTGTTTTTACATTTTTATAAAAATAGGGTAGTATAACAAGGAATATTTTTTATACACTTTTCATGCTGACTGGAGTGATACGTATTATTTTGACTTGTATTATGAGTATACTTTGAGTCATACTCATATATACGAGCTTTTTTATGTCTCAGGATGAACAGCATATCAAAAATATTGATGATATTATGGATTTAAGCGGATCAGAATTTACTGCTACCGGATATGTAAATTCTTATGAAAAAATAGGATTATTTGAGAATATTTTTTCAGATCAAGAAAGCATCATATATGAAAAAAGCTCTTCTGGAATTATATTTGATATTTCCAGGCCATGAAAATATTTTTCTTCGTTACGAGACTTACGTAAAGAGTATGTGTTTCACGCGGAACAAATAAAAATGAGGCAACAATGAGTGGGAGAAATATATTTTTCAGTAAATGATGAAAAAAAATCAGTTTTTGTATTTCCACTTACTACTCCTGTAGAGATTTTGCTCTTAGATGAAAATAATCAAGAAGTAACAAAAATATTCCTCACTCCGCATATGTATGCTGAGATAGATGTAGAAAAAATTGCTCGTCTCAAAAATGCAGATGCCCTTCGGGTTCAAACTCTTTTACGTATTTGATATGTTGCTTCTTCTATAGGAGAACTCTATGAAACTCGTGTTCTTGAAAATTTTGAAATTCAAAAATCCTCTTTCTTTTCACAAGTATATGATGGTATTATCCGTACAGACGAAGTGTATAGGAAGATGATTTCTCCTTTAAAAAATCAAGAAGTTCTCGAAATATTCTGAAACTCATTGCTTCAAAAATATGCGGTTTTATTTGTGAATCCTGAGAAAAAAGAAGTATATCATAAAAATGAAATCCTCCGTGGCTATATAGAATTACTGTCTCTTCAACGTTATGAGAGAGAGAAAGTGAAAAATATCGAAGATCATCTCAATACGCTTGCTGCTTTTGATGAGGATGCTTATACACAGATGTATGAGCTTTCAGAAAAAATCCGTTTTATACTCTCAAGTGATCTTCAAAAAGATATGCTTTTTGCAAAAATGTCGTTTCATAGTCTTTTGTTTCCAAATTTTCATGAGACTTCTTGGTATTATGCTCTCTATGCACAGAGTTTGTTTGGTTTATATGATATGACAGAGCAATTTTCTCCAGAACTCTCTGAACGTTTCTTACAATCGTTTATTCTCTCTTCACAAAATAATACTGCTGATCAAAAACTTCTTTCACAATACTTTCTTTTCTTTCTTGAAAGGCAGTTAAATTTTTTACTTACTTCTTCTCTTGAATCGGATGTTGTTGGAATTATCGATACCTTAAAAAATTATATAGATATTTCAGAAACACTCGTTGATAAAAAGTCTCCTACTGCAAGATTTACGAGTATGTATATTTATGATGAGATACTGAAAAATATCGATATATTTTTGCGTGAAAAATATTTTAAGGAATCTCGGGATGCACAAAATCTTCTTGTTCTCTCAGATCAGAAAATAGCATCTCAAGATCTTGTAGCTTTTAAATCTCAGATTGAAAGAATATTGCTACTGTATGAATCTTTTGAAAAAAATCTTGCAAATCAAGATGCACGTGCGATGCAAATTTCAAAAGATATTGCCTATTCGAGAGGGCAAATACTCCAGTATTTTCTCGCTTTAGAAAATTATCAATCCTATGTAACGCAATATACTATTGCGTGAAATGAGATATTTGTAACACAAGAGGATGCTGGGAAAAATGATCTCTCTGTT
>JAMIGJ010000087.1:0-11242 GCA_035905775.1 Candidatus Altimarinota bacterium | reverse complement strand
TACCATTAATTGTCGTCGGTTCCTCTGCTCGGGTCTTATATTTTGGAATATAGGTTCGTTTGATACTTGGATTTTTATAGGCCATGATTTGGGTTTGAAATTTCTCGCTTGCCATATCAAGTACTGTTTTTCTGCTTGGATATTTTTCGGCATATACCGCAAGAGTATTCATAACATCCTCAAGATAATTGATTTTTGATTGTGTCGTAGTGAGAGATTTTGGGATATTTTGCATCACTATCGTAAAAATATTTTGAGCATCGCGAGCATTTTTTGAGATTACACTCGTAGTTCCTGTTTGAGTAGAACCTGTTTGAGAAATTGGATTTCATACATATGCGACATTTCCACGAAATACGAGAGTTCCAGAAGCACTTGCGAGAATGGCAGTATTATTTCTTGAACTTCTAATCGTATAGCTAAACGGATAGTTTACCCCCAGCTTCTTTGTAAAATTTACAAAATTTGCAGAAAGAGTGTCAGCCCCAGAATCATATTGGAGTGTTTGTTGAAACAAACCTCCATCAAGTGAAAGTATCATAATATAGTTTTCATTTCCCACTCGAGTCACTCCATCAAGTTCTGCAGCTATTTTCATCTCTTGTGTATTTTTGAGATAGTTTGCCTCTAAACTCATATCTTGCCAAGGTATAGAAACAGTAGCAGCTGATACAGTCCCCAATGTCATAATACTAAAAACGAGAGCAAATAAATACTTGATTTTATGCATAAATAATATGTAAAATATATAAAACATTTGTATAGTAGATTTATAAAATATTTTGTCAAGTATATTTTATAATAAAAATAAAAAAAGATTCTCCAAGAGGAGAATCTTTTCTCTATTATCCAATTCTTCTGAAGTCCTTCAATATTTCATGTTCTATATCTTCTTGAAACTTGAGATAGAGTTTTGGAGTAATAATCTCTTTTTTAAAGAGATCATCTACTACTTTTTCCTCTATTTTCAGAAGAGATTTGTCTGCAAGTTTTGCTTCAAGTCCAAGAATAGAAATATTATGCTCTCGTTTCACTGCATTTTTCTTTTCCTCTGCAACTTGGTTAAACTCTTTATACATCGTAATCACTTCATCAAAGAAGCTTGCATCAAATCAAAAATCTATAGATTTCAGATGTGTGAGTTCTTTTATAACTTTTCTCGTGATAATCACTCGCGTTCTATTTCTCATATATACATCTATGAAATTATCTTTATCTTTTCGAAATAATTGCATACATTTTTCAAATATATTGAGTTCACTTTTCCCTTCATGGTTTCCCTTAATTTGAGGAAGACCTTGTTCAATTCGTTCAATTTGACGAACAATCTTATTCAAAATGATTTTAAAGTTATATTCATCTACTTCGTGATAATGATAGAGATCCTTGAGATATTGTTTTTCGATTCCAAGCGCATGAAGAGTAATTGCATTTTTGATTACCTTTTTCATTTCGTTTGGTTTTTCTTGAAAGGATTTTCGTACTGAATCTACTGACATTTGTAATTCATTTTCATATTTTTGACGAAGTTCATGATGCTCATCTTTATTAATATATCACTTTTCTTCAATTTGCGTAAGCTTTTCTAAAACCTTTAAATTCATCAAAATTTTTCCCTCTTCATACTCAAATTCTTCAAGTTCATGTAATTTATCTATCTTCATCTTTCTCATAAAGAGAGAGATAGTAGTTGCTTTAATAAACAGAGTAAACATGATACTTCCTATGGTTATAACCATCACAAAATCACGAATCGAAAAGCTATAATCCCATCCTACTGATTCTTGAAATTTCATAAGTTCTTCATATCCATGTTGGCCTGGTTCTGATGGGATAAGATATACCATCATGATAGCGAGCGCTCAACGGAGACTTCCCCATGAAAGCAGATGTTGCCAATTCATCGGAATGTGATCCTCAGTTTTTGTGGCATTTAAAAATCCAATTGGAATATAGACGCTCAGTGCTCTTGCAATCATCACGACTCCAATCGTCGCAAAAATAGGAAGTATAAATTGATTGAAATGTATATCTAAATCTGAGAGTATAAGTCCCAGCAGTATAAATACTAGAGAATTTGAAACAAAAGCAAAAAATCCCCAATATTTTTCTATCGTTTCCTCTACTTTTGGTGATATCTTATATCGACCATAGTTTCAAATCGTGATACCAGCAACAGCAGTTGCTATAACTCCTGAAATTTTTATATTAAAATCTCATATATATAAATGATGGCCTATGAGCTCTGAAAGGATAAATGTCAGATGAGCAACCAAAATCGTAAGACCAATTTCAACTGATTCATCATTCTTAATTTTTTCAAGAAGCTTAGAAAAGAGAACTCCCATAAAAAGACCAAAGAGAATTCCTCACAGCATCATGCCCGTAAAACTCACTACACCACTGGTGATACCCATTGGGGTGACTTGTCCTTCAAGTAAAATACCAAGAATTACGAGAAAGAGTGCAAGAGCCGTTCCATCATTAAAAATACTTTCTCCTTCAAATATAAGGGTCAATCTCCTTGGAGCCCCAACACTTTTAAATATAGACAGCACTGCAACTGGATCAGTTGCTGAAATAAGTGAACCAAAAAGCAAACATACCATAAATGGAATCTGTAATCCAAAGAAAGGAAATATAAAATAGAGTGCTCCACCTATAAGTACTGCAGAGATAAGAAGTCAAACAACTGCGAGAGATCCTATAGATTTCCAGTTTCGCAGAAGTTCTTTGTAATTAATATTATACGCAGATTCAAAAAGAAGTATCGGGAGAAATACATAAAAAAGTACATCTGGAGTGAGTTTAAAATCATCAATAAACCCAAAAAATTCTGTGTGTGAAACAGGAACCAATAAAAGTCCTAAAATTACTAAAAGTACGGTATACGGAAAATTTGTCTTTTTTGAAAATACAAAAGCTCCGATGGATATAAGCATCAAACTCAAAAGAGAAAGTGCCGACATAATAAAATGGCTCTCCATAATCGAGAAATAAAGAATAAAAGAAACCGAGAAGTTTTAGTCAGAATAGAAAAAAAGTCAAATCTGTTTCTTTCGAAATGACTTGACTTTATTATAGCCTATTTTAAGGGAATTTAACTTCCAGTACTCGTGAGGCTCTGTACTTCCTGCATTATACCCTGAATTTTTTCTACCTTTTGGCTCGCATCATCAAATACTTCCCGAGCCTCTTCATAGGTTTGTTTTCCTTCTTCTACCGTCTCTTGTATTTTTTGAGCTCCACTGCGTATCGTATCTATCTTTTCTTTGGTCGTATTCACTCATTCTACCACTGTATTTTTTATATCCACTGCCCCACTCTTAAATTCGTTGATTTCTGGTATATCTGTAACTATTGTATCGAAATCTTCTTTTCCGCTACGAAGTTTCTGTGAAAAACCATCTATGCCAAGTACTGCATCAATTTTTTCAGGAATAGAAGGAAATAGAAAAATTGATATCCCGTAGAGGGCTATCAGCAGTAATAGAGCAGCTACTATTTTTTTAATCATGTTCTCAAGCTGAAGAAAATAAGTCTTGAACGGAGAGATTTTGAGATTGGAGTGATTTTTGGAGATTACGTATTTGTGTATCAATTTCATTTCAAGAGCTTGCAAGAGTCCTTTTTTCTATTTCAATCTCTAAATTTCCTCCGAGTTTTCCCTTGAGTGCCAAAAGTGATTTCTGGATCTGAGCGAGTTTTTCACTACTAATCGACCCCAAATCCATTTGTACCATCTCAGTCTTAGCCATAAAGTGTTTATTACAGCTTGGGCAGTGCATATCGATATTTACCGTATTTCCTGCTGCTCCAACAATATCTATATGTTGTTCAGACATATTTTTTCCTCCACAAAAAGGACATTTGTATGCAGAAACGAGATTTTCTACCATGTTTTTGAGCATTCCAAAGTTCATAGTGTTGAAATATTATACATTAAAATATTTTTCTTGCATCAAGTGTAGCATAGACTTAGATTTGTTTCAATATTTTTTGTATTCTTTCTCTTGACTTTTCACGTCATAAAATATATAAGCACTCTAAAGCTCCTGGAGAAAATTGCTGCATCGAAAGTGCCACACGTACTGGCCAAAGTACTTGCCCATTTTTCATACCTGCTTTTACAATCTCCTCGATAAAAACTTGTTTAATCTCATCAGGAGTTTCAAGTGAAAGTGTAGCATCCTCTAAAACATTTATTGTAAGATGTAAAGCATTTTTTACATCTTGTATGCTACTAATCTTCATCTTTTCATTCAGAAAAAGAGTCGTATCAATATCTTTTATATCTCCATAAAAAAAATGGGTGAGCTCCGGATATTCTCAAAAAGTTTTGAGTCGAGTTTTCAGTTCTGCCAGCACTTTAAGATTGTATTCTTTTGGAAAAGAAATGAGTGTAGCATAAAAAGTTTTCTGATATTTTTCAAGATAGTTACAAAGTTTTTCATAGAGTGTTTCCAGAGAAAGAGCAATAATATACTGTGCATTAAACCACTCCATTCTCTCGATATCAAATACGGCTCCAGCTTTATGCACGTCCTCAAGTTTAAATTTTTCCACGAGTTCAGACAGAGAAAATATTTCTTGCGTGGTTTTGGGATTCCACCCAAGAAGTGCAATATAGTTCAGCATCGCTTCAGGCAAAAATCATTTTTCCAAAAATACTTCTACAGAAACATCTCCGGTACGTTTTGAGAGCTTTTTACGATTATTTCAAATGAGTGGAGGCACGTGACTCATACGAGGCATCTCCCATCCAAATGCTTCATACAATAGTACATGCTTTGGGGTACTCGGAATCCACTCATCTCCCCGGATAATATCAGTGACTTTCATGAGATGGTCATCTACCACTACCGCAAAGTGATAGGTAGGAAATCCATCTGTTTTGATGAGCACTTGATCATCTACGTCTTTACTCGGAACCGTGATTTTTCCACGAATCGTATCCGTAAAGCTTATTTCACGATTTTCTGGAACAGCAAGACGTATCGTAAATGGCATCTTTGCATCAAGATTTTTTTGAACTTCCTCTGAGCTCAGATATCGACATTTTTTATCATATTTCGTTGGAAGCCCTAACTCTTCTTGCTGGGTTCGAAGTTCATCTAAACGTTCTGAACTACAAAAACAATAATAGGCATGTTTTTTTTCAAGCAACTGCTTGATATACTCTTGATAAATATCAAGTCGCTCAGACTGCAGATATGGACCATGCTCTTTTGGAGCATTTGGACCTTCATCAGGAGCAAGACCGACATTAATAAGTGTTTCAATGAGATTTTCTATACTTCCCTCGACATAGCGCGCTCGATCAGTATCCTCGATACGCAGGAGAAAAGTACCATTATGTTGGTGTGCATACAGATAGTTATAGAGCGCTGTACGCAGTCCTCCGATATGCAGATATCCCGTCGGGCTTGGAGCCATTCGTGTTACAATTCACATACAATTTTTGTGTTAAGAGTATTAGCATGATTATAGAAAATTTTTGCTTCTTTTCAAGGCATATTCCCAAAAAAGCGAAAAGCCCCTTACGGGGCAATTTCAGGACTCCTCATGGAGCCATCTCACCAAAGACCAATCGAGCAAAATAGCTCGGCTTTAGTGAGAAAAAAGTTATTTTTTACGAAATTTCTTCAAAAGTTTTTCTCCTACGTAAATAATTCCAAAAGGAGAAAAAATGAATGAAAAAATAATACAAATAAATGCCCATGTCGGCATTTGCAAAAGCTTTTGAACTGCTTCAAGCATAATACTGCCTCACTTTCTTTTTTGTTTTGGTTTCAGTTCTATGATTATACCAAGATTATTTATGAGTCAAGGGATTTTGACTTTTGAGGCTAGAGCTTTTTGAAAAAATCTGTTATACTTTCAGTATATTATTTTTTATGAACTTTTTATGCCAAAACAAATCACATCTGTAAAAAAACAAAAAACTATTACTTCAACGCTTATCCCAACCGTTATCGATAAAGTCGGAGGTCAAGAGAGAGCCTATGATATCTACTCAAGACTCCTCGAAGATCGAGTGATTTTCCTCTGAGATGCGATTGATAGTGCGGTGGCTAATACCGTGATTGCGCAGCTTCTGTTTCTTGAAAAGGCAGATGCAAAAGCTCCGATTACGATGTATGTGAACTCTCCGGGAGGACACGTGACTGCAGGACTTGCAATCTACGATACGATGCAATATGTAAAATGCCCTGTCATAACAGTTGCGATGGGACTCGCTGCCAGTATGGGTTCTATCATCCTGTGTGGTGGGGAAAAAGGAAAACGATATGCACTCCCACACGCTGAGATTATGATTCATCAACCACTTGGGGGTGCTGAAGGACAAGCAACTGACATCATGCTTGCAGCACGACACATCGAAAAGACCGGGAAAATCCTCTATAAAATCCTCGCAAAACACACTGGACAAAGTATAGAACAAGTAGAAAAAGATTGTGACCGAGATAATTTCATGACTGCAGAAGATGCACTCAAGTATGGGCTCATCGATAAGATTATCACCAACGATAAATAATATACTACTCAAAAATAAGACCAAACTCATGCGAGTCTGGTCTTATTTTTATAATTACACATACTTTTCCAAAATCTGGTGCAGCTGGAATTCTCTTTGCAAAGCTCGATAAAAAGTCTCGACTTTAGGAGTTCCTGACCCCAGAATAAGCTCTATATCTCAAAGCTCAGACATCTTTTCTGCGACTTCTCGAGCATGGTAGCGAGGAGCGGAGTCTGAGATATAGCTCGCATCATGTTCTTCGTCGATGATGATACTCGCAAGATGAGTATAGGGATAAAAGAGACTCGAACGAGTTCCAACAATAATCTTAGCATTTCATGCAGCAATATCGCACCAATATTGTGTTTTTTTTGCTTGCGATACTCCAGAGTGGAGTAATATCACTTGCTCTCAAAATACTTCCCTCACTCGTTCTCCTATCTGACTCGTAAGAATAATCTCAGGTATCAGCAACAGAGTTTGTTTGTCTTCTCTAAGATTCTTTTCGATGATTTTCATATAGATTTGGGTTTTTCCACTTCCCGTGACTCAGTATATGAGATGCTTTTTGTGCTCGGAATGTTGTATTTTTTGAAATATTTGTTCTTGTATTTCGGAAAGCAGTATCTCATTTTGAGAATATTCATATGCTTTGAGTTTCACTTTTGAAATCGTATTTTTTTCTATTTTTTCTAAAAGATTTCTTGGAAAAAATAAACCCAATGCATGGTGAATCGGAGTGATATAGTGAGGAGAAATAAAGTTAATGAGATCTCGTTGAAGTTTCGGAAGAAAAATCTGTTCGATTACAAGAGCATCTACCTTCTTGATATCAGAAAGTTCAAAATCTTTATGCTCTCAACTCACTTCCTCCATTGTAAGAGCCAAATCGGTTTCAGAGCGAAACGGAATCTGTACGATCATCCCTGGATGAATCTGTGCTTGCAAAAAATCTGGAACTTCATACACGAGCCCCACGGTATCAAAACTTCGAGAAAATGGTATTACTCGGTAGTACATGAAAAAAAATTAGAGAATTTCTATTTTTTGAAATCATAGTCCCAATATCTCCCCAGCCTGTAAGAGAAATAGTTGATTATCAACACTTTTCAGGGTGTTTTGAGAAACAGTGGTTTTTGCGTTAACACGAAGTGTGTCACCTGAAAGAGAGATATCAGAACCTCGCAGACTCATGGTTACTGCAGCCTTTGCCCCTTGAGCTTTTACTTGAGTAATATATGTTTCAGTATCAAATCAACTGTTTACAGCGATGTTTTTATTTCCTGGAATTTCAGCGTTTGTATTCGCAGAAAATATATCAGTAACAACCGAGAGGAGAGGATTTTCTTCTCATCCTCATTCATTCTGACTAGATTGTCCTCATCACAATTCTTCTCCTCGAGACAGCCCTCATCACAATTCTTCTCCCATTGGGAGAAGATGAGGCTGCAAATGAGCATTCGTCCCCTCTCTCCTTGGGAGAGGGTTAGGGTGAGGGCTTGCCTTGGGAGCAGGGTTAGTCTGCGGTTTAGCTTCTTCTCCTTTCTCCCCTTTGGGGAAAGGTTGGGATAGGAGAAGATTTCCTCCCAATATCTTCAAAAGCCCAATCTTGAGAGTGAGAGTCTCGTCAAAGCTATTTTTTGTCTTCATGAGGACATCTTGGAGCGCTTCGAGAGTTTCGAGAAAATGAGTAATCGACTTCCCTGCTTGAAGCTCGTTTTGTGCTTGAATGAGGATATTAGTAAGGATTTCTTTAAAAAAATTCTTGAGATTTTTTCACTCTGTGACAAAATTTTCAAAATCTTGTAAGAGGCTTATATCCTTTGCGAGAAGCTTTTTTTGAAAAGATTGTTTTTCTTCTTCACTTCAAACTCAGAGCGTTTGTGAAATATAGTCAAAGGAGATTTTTTTATCTTGGATGAGCTGTTCAAAGAGAGAAATTGCGTTTCGCATCCCCCCTTCTGCGTGTTTCACGATATAGTCGTAGCTCTTTTCGTCTACCTCTATCCCCTCTTGCGCTGTAATATACTCAAGTCTCTCTCGAATATCCGTATCTGAAATACTTCGAAAGTCATAACGTTGGCAACGAGAAAGTATCGTCTCAGGAACTTTTTGGATTTCGGTAGTTGCAAGGATAAACTTTACGTGCTTCGGTGGTTCTTCCAGAATCTTGAGAAGTGCATTAAAAGCCCCCTTTGAGAGCATATGAACTTCATCGATGATGTAGATTTTATACTTCGTTTGTGTTGGCTGAAACTGTGCTTTTTCGATGATTTCACGGATATTATCGACTCCCGTATAGCTGGCTGCATCAATCTCGATAATATCAATAAGTCTATTTTCCTGAAAATTTTTACAAATGATACACTCTCAGCAAGGATTTCCGTTTTGCGGGTTTTCACAGTTTATCGCTTTTGCAAAGATTCTCGCAGTTGAGGTCTTTCCTGTTCCTCGAGGTCAGGTAAAAAGATAGGCTCCCACCGTTTTATCTTGTTCAACAGCCTTTTGCAACGTTTCCTTGATAAAGCCTTGTCCTACAAGGCTGGCAAAATCTTTCGGTCTATAAGTGAGGTAGAGTGCCATAAGGAGTTTATTTTCAAAAAATATCTTTCACGTATTTTTCTAAGTTTACCGAGTTTGCATCAAAAAGCAAGGTGTGGACTCAAGTTGGTTTTACTGCGTCGATATGTACTTGCTTATCATCAATAAAAAGAATATCTTTGGGATTATATCCATAGACTTGAATAATATGCTCTATATTTTCTTTCTTCGTTCCATCTTCATAGGCAAAGAACTGTGTAAAATACTGTGTCAGTTCTAAGCGTTCAAAAATATCTTCCAATTTACGCTTTGGCATCGAAGTATTGGTAAAAAGTTCATATTTTCCCTTATTTTTCAGAAGAAAGTCATAAGTTTTCTGTATAAGCATGGTACTATTTTCAAGCTGAAGAAGAGTAGAATTTATATCAGAAAGAACTTGATCAAAATCAAAATCTTTGATTTTTTGAATTTCTTGAAGGATAATAATCCTATTCAGTCCTGCTTGGAGAATATCTGAAACTCATGGGAGACGAAGAAGTCCATGAGTATCGAGAACTTGCTCTATGATAGTATCTTTTTGGTTTCCAGAATAAGTAATCACTCCATCCACATCAAATACAATAGCTTTTTTTTGCATATTTATTTCACTATAGCATTATCTTCTATTTCTTTCAGTATTTCCTCAACGATGGTTCGTTCATGCCAAGGTTTTGGTCCATCGTTCGTCATGATGAGATGTTCGTCTCACTTTCCTGCGATGAGGATCAGATCTCCTTTTTGCCCCATGAGAAGTGCCGTACGAATCGCTTCTTTTCGGTCTGAAATCACCCAAAAATTTTCTCATTGCTTTCGGTCTACTCCAGGTAATATATCTTTAATAATCTTTTGCGTATTTTCAGTATAATCATCATCTTGGGTCACTATCACAACATCCGAATACCTTGAAACAACTTGTCCCATAATCGGACGTTTAGTGGTATCCCTATCTCCTGTTGCTCCAAATACCGTGATAATTCTTCCCTTCCCTTTCATTTCCTGTAGGGTATCAAGAACATTTTCCAGTGCATCAGGAGTATGTGCATAATCGATAAACACTGAAAAATCATCTTTTGACTTCACTTCCTCCATTCTTCCTGGAATTGCCTTTACTTCGGCAATAATGTTTGGAATACTATCCCGTTCGATTCCGAGTGCAGAAAAAACAGAAATAGCTGCAAGGATATTATAGATATTGAAATTTCCTCGAAGAGCCGTCTTGATATGTAGTGTCTTTCCTGGAGCTATGACTTTAAAATTCATAGATTCACGAGTATGGTGAACATCCTCCACTCGAATACTTGCATCATATGAATATCAATAGGTATATAGTGAATCATAGGTTTCAGCAAGAAATCTCTCCTTATACGCACTTTCCATGTTGATTACTCCTGTTTTTTTAATTCCAGGTTTTCGCTTATAGTACATCAGTTTCCGAAAAATCTTGAGTTTTGTATTGACATAATCGTCCATGGTACGATGGAGATCAAGATGATCTTGCGTGATATTCGTCAACACACAGATATCGTAGTCGATTCCCCAATTTCGATACATCTTGATCCCGTGACTTGCGGTTTCTATCACTGCGATATCACAACCTTCTTGTTTTGCGATTTTGAGCCATCTTTGGAGTTCAAACGCATCTGGTGAAGTCATCTTCGTATGGTTGGTAAAGTTTTGTTCTCCCAAAATGATATTTACGGTTGTGAACATAAATACTTTGCGACCACTCTCTCGCAGTCACGCTGCAATGATATTACAGCTGGTGGTCTTTCCGTTGGTTCCCGTAACTCCAATAATCGTCATCCCTTTACTCGGAAAACCATAATATACATTTGCAACTACAGCGCGCAGACCATGATACCAGAGTCTAATAGGATTATCCAGAGATACGAGAGAACGAATTTTTTGCATCATAGTTTAAATATATAGGAAATATATATAGAAAAAAGTATAGTCTTTTTCTTTCACTCTGCAAGAAGAGATACTATCTTTTCTCAAAATAAAAATCTTTTTGCTGACCTGGATAAGCAAATGTCTCTCCTGCTATATCAATTATCATATCATAGCTTGGAATCCCAGCTTGCTTATAAAAAGTATAATTATATGGCTTACAATCTGGATTTTTGAGAAGATACTCAAGAG
>JAMIGJ010000086.1:0-3029 GCA_035905775.1 Candidatus Altimarinota bacterium | reverse complement strand
AAAAATTTTTGAGGAGATTTATATGAATAATAATTGTACTTGAAGCTGTAATATGCCCGAGATTGATAAGGATATAATTCAATATTTTTTTGAATCATTCTTTGAGAGGACCAGTTCTAATATCAAAAATAATATTTGATTTTGGATAAAGTATTTTTATAAATATTTGAAGCAAAAAAACCAGAAAAAATGGATTATATATATGAAAAATATCTGCCTGTATATGGTATTTTTTGAGTATGTATGGAATATAGAGAAGATATATGATTTCATCAAGAATTGAATTTTCTCCTCGAGAAGGGAGAAGATAGATAGTTTTATTGCCAATTTTTTCTACTATAAAATTCTTGGATTTTGATTTTACAAAGAGTGTAACAGTATTATTTTTACTTGCTTCATTAGATACCTTGAGTATATCTGTTTTTCATATTTGTGGCGGATAATAAGATAATCCGATATAGACAATATTCATAGGTTTTTATTTGGAATGATGTTTTATTAGAGATACTGTATATCAAAAAGCGTAGGGAATAGCAATTATGGGAAGTAGTATTTTGGATATAAGGCTCTTGCTCTTATTGCTCGTACCAGGTGTTCCTCATGATATATATTTTCCATATCATCCCCAATAGAGTCTTTTTGTGATCCATCGCACATTGATTCGTTCTGGAAGAATCTGATGTACTACAATAGCAGATCCCACATACATTATTATGAGATTTTTTGCAATAGCACGTTTACAGAGATCAGTTTCCTCTCATCAAAGAAGGATTCATTCTGATCTTCAGAGATTTTCATTGAAATATGCTTCTTTTTCCAGGAGTCATATATGTATTCCAAAATTTGCTCCAACTACTTTTTTGTTTGGAAATGTTTGGTCTCAGAGGTCTAGAAGGGAATAGAGATCCCTTATTACATCGGATTTTATGAGAAAAAGAGGTTTCTTGTGCCATTTTGGGACTATTTTTCCACCAATAATGGCAATATTTTTATTTTTTTTGAAAACTGTAAACATCTCAAATGCCCAATTTTTTTCAGGAAGCGCATCAGAATCAAGATAGAGGAGAATATCAGTTTTGCAAAATGATATAGCCTGATTCCTTGCATAAGAAAGAGATCTTGCCTCGATAACAATATACTCAAAACTCAAATAATTATTACTGAGAGTTTCGATATACTCTTTTGTTTCTTGATTATAAAATTGATCAAGTACAAGTATAGATGCAGTTATATTTTCTTGCCTCGATAGAGCAAGTAATGATTCATGAAAAAGCCAATTTGGTTCTTTGTATCGAGTAAGTGTAATAGTGAGATTCATAGTTTTATATTCTTAGGAGAATTTTTCTATACTTTTCCCCGATGATATCCCAACTGAATTTATTTTCAATAATATTTCTTGCTTTTTGCATATCGAATGCAGTATCATCGATTACTTCTAAGATTTTATCTGCTAAGGCATCTGAGTCTTTTTCAATAACAAGAAAGCCAGTTTTTCACTCCTCAATAATATCCATTATTCACTGTATTTTTGTTCAGATAGTCTTAGTTCCTGAGAGTATAGATTCTACAAAAGTGAGTCAAAATCATTCTTCCGTTCCATCGGATGCATGAATACTTGGTCAGATAAAAACATCTGCTGTTGCAAAATAATGAGGGAGTTTTTCGTGGTTAATTGCCCCAACAAAAATAATAGATTTTTCGATTCATAGGGAATTTACGAGTTTTTCGAGCTCTTTTCTCTGGGGTCAATCCCCCACTATCAAGAGTTTTAAAGATGGGTGCCTTATTAGTATTTTTGGTATGGCTTGTATGAGATATATGAGTCATTTTACCTCTGTTAAACGTCATACAAAGAGCAAAAATATTCACGTAATATCATATTTTTGCTTTAAGCCTTCTTCATATTTAGAAGGATTAAAATTTGTTATATCAGTTCCCATTGGAATAACAAAAACTTTTTTCTCATCAATTCACAATCAGAGTATTTTATCTTTTATGCTAGTACTTACCACAGTGATTGATCTTGCTCATTGTAGGGTAAATTTTTTTAGAAAATTCATAATACTTCATCGGAGTCAGAATATATCTGATCCATGAGAAGTGATGATGACTTGAATATGAGGAAAGAGTATCTTCTTAATCAAAATAGCAATGAGTCATTGTGGAATGATCCAATGTGCATGAATGATATCTATTTTTTCTTTTTTTATGATTTTTATGAGATATATGAATCAAAAAAATAAGAGAAATGGAACCTGAAAATAGAGCCACTTATTGGCTTTTAGATTTGGTAGGATGGCTCCATCATTGAGTTTTTCAAATTTTTCTCGAAAAAAATACGGATATCTGTAGATTTTTAATCCATTGATTTCTTCGTATTTTTTTGACCCAGGAACCCGAGGGGTAAGTATATTGATACGTAATTCCTGATCTACAAGACGTCTTGAGAGCTCATAAACAAATCCTGGTGTTGCATCTCATGGAGTGAATTTAGGGAATGTGCTCGTGAATACAAGAATATTTTTCATAAGACTATCGTATAAAATAACGATATTCATTTTCCTTTCATTGTATGCTACCTATTCATTCTGAGCTTCTTGTTCGAGCATTATATTCATTGTTATTTGCTGAATAAAATGCTATATGAGGATAAAGAGACTTCTCTTGTTTGTTGCAAGTAAAATCCTCATGGCTTATTCCCCAGCTTGTTCATTTATGATTCATCATTTCTTTTAATCCCTCATATTTTATTTTTTCATCATTATTTATGATAGACCATGAGCCATTATTTGGGATCATATAACAACCAGATCCGGTAGTTCATAGCGTATCTTTTCCAAGAGCCCAATTGAGATTTTCACTGGTATCAAATGCAATTTTTACCCATTTATCTGTTCAGCCAATACGATTTGTTACGAGGATTTCTTTGGCTCAATTTTTTGTAAAATGAGTAGTATCAAGGAGTCCAGCTAGAGTTGGATCATCATAATTAGAGAGATTATAAAATCCTCTTCACATCTTATTTCTCA
>JAMIGJ010000085.1:0-4929 GCA_035905775.1 Candidatus Altimarinota bacterium | reverse complement strand
TGTACAAAAATTCTCCATTCATTTGGTTAATTCCTCTGTAGTGACAAGTTAGTTTATTTGCGGAAATCTCATTGGTAAATTTTCTCACGATTTATGGTCAACTAGACTCCGCTACGAAAACCCTTCACAGAAGGGTTTTTTTATGCTTTATTTTTTACTATTTTTCTCGTTTTAAGAGTTGAATACTTACGACTCCTTTATTTATAATAGAAAATATGCTTATAAAAAGAAGAGAAAGAAACAAAATAGTCCTATAATATAATGCTCATATATTGAGAGGGTAATATCCTGCAGATTTCAAGGAAGTGAATGTGCACTCTGTGCAATAAAAAGAAGAATATTGAGTCATAGATCTACCCACCATGCAAATATAATTCATCATGTTTGAGAAATAAATGTTATGAGGAGTGAAAAAATACCTCAAAGTGTGATTGGTCCTATAATTGGTCCTATAAATAGGTTAACAATTGGTCAATAGAGGGAAAATTGTCAAAAAAGTAGGAGCAATACAACAAGGGTAGCTCAAGTAGCAGCAAGAGTTGTTGCAAGTGTATCTCGAAGACCAATAAAACTATTTGGAATAAAGAAGAACCATTTTTGGAGGAACGGTACAAAGAGAATCATTCCAAACGTTGCAAGAAATGAAAGATAGAAACTTGCGTCAGTAATAATCTCATGGGGCATATAAATACCAAATCCCACAGCAACACAGAGAAGAAGAATGAGTGGATCTATTTTCTGATTTCCTTGCGTTGATAGATATCAGATTATTCACATAATAGCAGCTCTTATAACAGGAACACCACCTCAAACGATCCATACAAAGATAAAAAGAGCAAGAAGAGTTGTAAATATTCTTATATACCTAGGAAAAAATCAGAATAATGAAGCAAAAAGAATAAGTACAAGGGTAATATTTGAACCAGAAACTACGAGTATATGAGATATTCATGTTTCTTGATAGAGTGTTTGATATTCTTTAGTGATTCATTGTTTGTCTCAGAATATCATTGCTGCAAGGAGTCACGCATGTTCCGAAGGGTAGAGAGACCGAAATTTGGTATAAATCATTTCTCGTACAAAAAAACTCGAAATGAAAGATTTATCCTTTCAAATAAGTTCAAAAACATCAACATTTGCTGTGAGATATATATGTTTTGCTTGGAGAAATTCTTTATATCGAAATTCTTCTGTATTTTTTGGGGATTCAACTTTGACAATAGTAGACAAAATATCGCCAGGTTTTGGACTGATATTTTTATCTACGGCAATCTGAATAAGTATTCTCTGAGAATTTGGTATATTATTTATTTGTCGAATTTCGCCAATCATACGATTTTTGCTCTCTGTGGATCCTTCGAATCGAAGTACAAGGAGTTCAGCTTTTTGTGACTTTCCAATAAATAAAAGAGCTTTATTCATCTCATTATGAGTAGTACGAATATTATTGTATAGTACTCAATATCAGAGTAAAAAAGAGAGAATAAAGAATAGGATTATCCATCATAATTTTTGATATTTATTCTTCAGAAAAAAAGAAAGAAAAAATCCAAGCAGAAGAATACAGAGGAAAAGACATCAAAATATTGGACTAAAATACACACAAAAAATTCCTCCAAAGAAGGAAAATATTGACAGTGTAAGAATTATTTTTGCAAAGGTCTGATAACGAATTTGGAAAGCTCGCGAGATCATAAGAAAAAAATCAGGATACAGCAAATTTGTGTGAGAGAAAAGTATCAAAAGAGAAGTGGATTATTTTCCCGTGCTCCATCAAAAAATTCTCACACAAAGAGCATTAATGAAAATCCTATAAGACCAAGTGCTGAACTTAGCCCATGTATTTTTGCTGTTTGATTCATCGTATAGATGAAGAAAAAAAGAAAGAAAGTAATAACGCTGTAGAGAATTCCAAGTGGGAAAAGATCTCATCAGAGTGGTACAGTGGTATCAGGGTTATTGTAGCTTATTCAGATGGGAAGAAGAGTATTTTGTCCATAAATTACCTCACTTATAAATCATCCAATCCAGCCAACCCATGAAGCAAAAAGGAATGAAAGAACAGATATATCTAGATATTTATCTCTGTTTAATCAAAAACTTTCAACCTTACCTAAGAGAACTGCAAGAAAACCAAAGATACTTCCAACAAGTGAGAGATTATAATTGGTGCTAAATAAAATAGTTTGCACGCCATATTTTATGCTATAGTTCCATTGATCAATATGTTCAAGAAAATAAAAAAGTCGACCAAAGATAAGAATACTGACGATAAAGAGGAGAAAATTTCTGCTAAAGAATCTAAAATTTACACCTGATTTTTTCGAAAGTCTTCTCAGCATCCATCCAAAGAGGAATGTTGTGATAATAAGTGTAATTCAGAAGGTGAATATATGAATTTCATTTTCTCCGCCCCCAAGGGTTATATATGGATACATACGAGTTTTTAACGGGCATATTCTATAACGCGTTTTTCGCGGATAAGATTCACTTTTACTTCACCTGGATATGAAAGTTTTTCTTCTATTTCGCTTGCGATGTTACGAGCAAGAGCGAGCGAATCAATATCACTGATTTCATCCGCATCAACAAAGATTCGAATTTCTCGACCAGCTTGGAGTGCAAATGCTTTTTCAACACCAGAATAGCTCATAGCAATTCACTCCATTTCTTGCACTCGCTTGAGATAATCATCGCTATTCATACGTCGTGCACCAGGACGAACAGCGCTGATTGCATCAGCAATTTGGACAATTTTTGTCTCGATACAAATACAAGGTACTCCATCATGGTGACCTTCAATAATATTGGTTAATTCCTCAGAGAGTCCATATTTACGAGCAAGTTTTCCACCAAGTTCTGGATGTGTTCACTCTATATCATGATCGAGTGCTTTTCCAATATCATGTAGAAGACCACCACGATAAGCAAGTTCTTCATTTGCGCCTATGAGTTGAGCAATGGACCGTGCAATATAGGCAACCTCTTTTGAATGAAGGATAATATTTTGCCCGTAACTTGTCCGAAATCGAAGCTTCCCAATAAGCGGAGCTATGCCCTCAGGGAGATCATATATTTCCATTTCTTCTAGTGTTTTTTGACCAAGATCTTTGATAAGTTCCTCGGCTTCGTTTTGGTTCTTTTCAACAATTTCTTCTATTCGAGCAGGTTGAATTCTCTTATCTGTAATAAGCTCATCAAGCGATCTCTTTGCTATATAGCGACGAAAGAGGTCAAAGCTTGAGAGAAATACAACATCTGGTGTATCATCAATGATAAGCGACACTCAGGTAGCCCGTTCAAAAGCTATGATGTTTCTTCCTTCTTTTCCAATCAATTTTCATTTTATATCATCATTCTCAAGATTCACGATGGTTTGGGTTACTTCCGCCGTGAGATCACCAGCATAATTTTGTATAGCTTTAATGAGGATTTCACGAGATATTTCTTTTTCGCGGATCTGGAGATCTTTCTTTTTCTTATCTATAAGTTTAAGAATATCACCTTCATAGATGGACTCTGTTTCTTGAAGTATCTGTTCTCGAGCTTCTTCAACACTAAGATGGGCAATTTTTTCGATCGATGCCCGTATGGTACTTCGTTCTTTATTGAGCTCTAATTCCAGGTCTTGTATTTTACTACGTTCTTCTTGAAGAGTCGTATATTTTTTATCAATTTCTTCAAATTTCTTTGTCAATTTTTCTTCTCTTTCTTGAATCTTTGATTCTATTTGTATTTGATTATTGATACGATCTTGCAAGTCTGATTTGAGCGCTTTAAGATGAGATTCTTGTTGTCGAATCTCATCTTGTTTTTGAAGATGTTTCTGAGTGAAATCTTTATGGAGCTTTTGGTATGTTTGTCATTCAAATAGTTTTTGTTCAGATTTGATTTTTTTGCTATACACAAAAATTGCTCCTGCAGATATCATTCAACTCACAAAAAGAGAGATGATGATGGGAGTGAGCATTTGGAGAATTTGAAAAATAAGAGAGGTTTTTTCCTCTTTCTGAGTATAATTTTGTATATCCAATTGTCAAAACAATGTCAGTAAAAGTATGGACGTGGCGTTGCCAATCGTGCGCTCGACTCTCGCTCATCGCACACTCGAGAGAACAAAGTGATGATGATATAAATGAATGAGAAGAAGAAACTGATATTGTTTCGCAAGTATTTGCAGACCCTGATCAAGAAATTCCAGCACTTTTTTGTATTTGCTGTTCTGAATATAATTCCCTTGAACTTATAGAGGTTGATCCAATCGAAATCGATGAATATATATCTCGTCAAATAGGCTTTTTCCCATATCTCATTCGAAATGAAGATGACACATTACTTTTGCGAATAGATGGCGAATGAGAATATAGTGCAAAAGAAGAGTATGCTAGTGTTTTATTTACTCTCTTTCATGATGGTTCAATCGTAGAATCTTACTATGCCGATAACTCTTTTTGGGAAAATTGGGAATATTCTTATGATGAAGGCGTATCTATGATTGTATCCAACGGTTGATTTCATATATGGAAATTACCAATTATTTCATATTCATAAAAGCGAAGAATGTCTCAAGAATCAGAAAAAGAGTTGTCACTTCTTGTATGTACCTGAAGAAGTTGTCGTGAGCGTCAAAGTGAATATATACTTAAACGACTTGGAAATGATCTTTGTTCAATTAAAGAATCTATAAATATAGATATTTCTCCCACTCTCTGCCGGGGGCGTTGCAAGGAAGGACCTATTCTCGTGGAACACTATGATAATGAGGTACAAATAGAACATACATATTCTAATCCTATCAAGGCAAGTAAAATTTTTAAACATCTCCTTACACAATTATGACAAAAAAAATCAAAGTCGGTATAGTCGGTATAGTCGGTCGTCCAAACGCTGGGAAGAGCACTTTTTTAAACGCTCTTATCGGTGAGAATG
>JAMIGJ010000084.1:0-2509 GCA_035905775.1 Candidatus Altimarinota bacterium | reverse complement strand
AGAGCTCCAGCAAGTTTTACTTGACTCGTTACCGTACCAGGTATGATTGCCATAGAGAGAAAATTAGTATTGTAGAATTATGCTTGAGGAGCGATTGCTTCCTTTTTAGCTTTTGGAGCTACTGATTTTGGAGCAAGAGTCTCAACTCGTCCCATTGGCTTCTTATCTTCTACTTTTTTTGATTTGATTGCTGATTTGATTTCACCGAGCATATAAGCGATAGCCTTGATAGAGTTGACATTACAAGGAACAAAGTATGTTGTCTTGTCGATATCACCAGTTGATCCAAGGAGAGAGATAGTAGTTGTACCGAGAACCTTTGCTTCTGTAAGAGCAAGTTCTTCATAGTGACCATCAACAACGATTACTACATCTGGAGTTCGTTTCATATCTTTTACACCAACGTATGCTGCTTTGAGTTTTTCGAGTTCTGTGAGTTTTACTGCTTTTTCCTTCTTTGTGAGACCATCGAGCATCCCATTTGCAAGAGATTGTTCGAGTTCATTGTAATAGGCGATTCGTTTTTTGATTGTTGTAAAGTTTGTGAGGAGTCCTGGAACCCACTTAGTATTTACATAGAAGTGACCAGTAGAAGTAGCGATAGCCTCAACGAGATCCTTTGATTGTACTTTTGTACCAACAAAAAGGATAGATTTTCCCTTAGAAGAGAGATCTTCGATAACTGCCTTAACTTCTTCGAGCTTCTCAGCTGTCTTGTAGAGGTTAAATACATGGACACCATTTTGGATACCATAGATATAATCTCGCATCTTAGGAGACCAATATTCACGCTTGTGTCCGATATGAACAGCGTTGTCGAGCATACTCTGAATGAGTGTAGCGTTTGCCATAAAAAAGAAAAAATAAAAAAATAATCCTTACCGAGATCTCCTGTCAGATACGTAGCACTAACGTGAGGAAGTATCCTTGTATAACCAAAAAATCCCAACACTTCACACATTTTCCGAGTGAAATATCGGGAGTAGTATAGAGATAGAGTGTCAGAAAGCAAATTAAAAAATAAAAAACTCTCCTCAAAGTATAAAATATCAATTTTTCATCTCATTTTTATGAGATGATTTGTAAAAAAAGCAAGTTAATTGGTGGTATATTCTATGATTTTTTATCAAAGAAGGAATATAGCATCTTGTGCCACTTTGCTACTTATCTCGTATACTCAACTTCATTTTTCTATGGCAGGTGAAGAATATCCTATCCAATTCCTATTATCTGGATGAAAAACTGTATCTCGATTCTCTTCTTCGTATAATCCTTGCTTCGCTAGAGCCACTGTAGGATTTTCTTCAAAAATAACTGCCAAGACCTCATGAGACATTGCTGGCTTAAATACAGTGATATTTGGGGATACTGAGCGTCTTGTTGCATTAAATCTCTTTTCACTTTCTCTCTGTGAATCTGAAATTCCTGGTAACTTTATTTGATCCGAAATCATAAGCTCTAAAAAAATTAATTAACCACAATATAAATATTATATATATGAAGTCAATTATATTTGAGTTATAGCGAGTATATCTGATACTCTTTTTTCTACTTGTACAGTTTGTTTTTTAGAATCCTGAATAGCCTTAAAAAACTCTACCTCTGTAGAGAGTTCTTCAGAAAAGAGGGCATCATATCAATCAAAATTCTCGATTCTATCATCATAAAATCGGATTTTTCCAGGAATATATCCTATCTTCAAGAGATAAAGAAGTATCATCTCTGGTTTCTTATTTGCATTTGGTACAAGGATCTTATTCGCTTCTCCAAATCCAGCAGCATAGATTTTTTCTTTCTGAAAACTGGTGTTTCCAGCTGTGAGGATGATATGTTGAGGATTTTTTGGATCAAAGAAACGAGACGTTCCATGAAGAATATGATTTTTTGGATCCATCCTTGCTACAAAAGTAGCAAATCCAGTAGGATCATCTGGATTTCCATACTTACTCGTGATATACGAATATGCACTATCTCCTCGATAATTGGCAAGTTCTGGATCGATCTGAAAACGATATTGATCATCCAATATAGTACCATCAAAATCCACAAAATGCAGTGTTACATCTTCCTTTTTTGGAAGGGCTTGCACTTTTTCTATGAGCCTATGATCGATAGAAAGAAATGCTCTCAGGGAATGTGCGTTTGGGTTATTTCGACTCACGGGGTCGTAGGTTTATAGAAAAATACAGAATCATATTATTACTTATATACAAAATAGTCAAATTTTATATTATTCGCTTCATCCAATTTCGAGCAATATGACGCCTATAGTACTTAAGGTGATTCCAGCAAACTGTATGAGAGTGAGTTTTTCATCAAAGTAGAAATAACTCACCAGAGCAAGAGTGATCAGATTTACAGTGACAAGAATCGTATTTGCTACTGCAAGATTTTTTTCTCGGAGTGTCAGTGAGAAAAATATGATCCCAATGACATACATCAGAAGCCCTATTCCATAATAGTGATATTTATCTGTGATTGCCCATTTTTTGAGAGCAATATCACCAAG
>JAMIGJ010000083.1:0-23959 GCA_035905775.1 Candidatus Altimarinota bacterium | reverse complement strand
CCCAATTCTATGATTTTTTTGCAAAAAGCAAGTTTTTTGGAAGTGCGAAAGTTTTTATTTCATTGAAAGAGAAAAATAAAAAAGCCTTTTCTTGCTTTTAAAACTAGTTCTCTCAAAAAAGTATTTGCCTATGTATAAGAATATTTATATATAAGAAAAAATATTTTCTTTTAGGTATTAAATATTAAACACATTGATTATTTCTATGAAATTATTAATATTCTATATATATTACTAAATAATTTATTCTTTATGAAAACAATAAAAAATCTGATAATAATTTCTTTAATCTGACTATTTTTCTTTGTTCAAATTTGACAGATGATTGCAGATAAATCATATTTTGATAGTAATTATGAAAATATTTACAACCTTTCTGAAAAGACTAAATGAAATTTTAAAATATATCAGGATGGTTTAATTGAAAATTATATGGATGAATTAGATGCAAATAATATTATTATAAAAAAAGAATATTCTGAAAGAATTAAATATCAAAATACATATAATAATAAATATAATAACTCTTATTTGCCAATAAATATAGATGGAGATATTATCATTTATACTAATAATCCTAATCCTTCAAAAATTTCAAATATACAATTTTCGGATTATAAAATTGCAATTCAAAAGATAATTGATTCAAGGAAAATATCAGAAGGTCCATCTGAAAGGAATAAGATAATAGGTAATCTAATAAAAGATCATAATCAGAATTTCAAACAAAAAACAATAGATATGTCAAAAGAAATCCAAGAAACAAATCAGATAATAGATGAATATAATAATTATTATATTCATCATTTTCGAATTTATAATAAGTTTTGAATTGATTTTAAAACTAAAAATATTCCAAAAATTGAAAGTAATTTACCTATCTTTTTATAGTTTTTCAGAATAATTTACATAATACTAAAACTCCCTTTCGGGAGTTTTATTGTTTCTATTTTTCCAGTCTCTTGAGCCCCGCTCTTCCCTTCTCTGTATCACCTGAATAATCTCAATATCCACCATATCTCCTGGTTTCACCACATCTTCTATTCCTTTGTATTATTTTTTTTTGCAAAAAGCAAGTTTTTTGAGCCGTACCAAAAATATTTGGGATTTTTAGAAAAGGATTTACAATAGTACTGCAAGATTTTTCCTATTTTTACTACACATATATGTGAAACAAAAAAGCATACATCCTTATATTCATTTTCTCTCTCCTGCTTTGAGGATATATATGATATTTTTCTTCTATAAATGATATAGATATGTATTATACATCGATGGGAATCAGAATTCCTTTTGAGGAAAAAATGAGAGACCAAAAAATAGAAATTCGAGTCTGTAATAATACAGAAAAAGATTTTTCAAAAATATCTATTCAAAATAGTATATTTATAGAAAAAATGAATCAAAAAACCTGTAGTGAATTTCAAATAGTTAAAAATTTATACAAAAATTTAGCAATGTATATTTATATCCCCTCAGAAAAATATTCTCAAGAACTCTATCAAACTATTCCTCTTGATCTTATGGGGGCAGAGTATCTGAAACGAGGAAAATACACGGTAAATATATCTTGATTTTACACTCTAAAAGCTCCTATAATTCAACGCGATGGTGCTATAGAATATGAAATCATAAAAACTATACAATAATATTGCCTTAAACATCAAAACTATGTCCTCTTTCAAAAAACTTTCTCTTCAAAAAATATGAACTTGTATTGGTATAGCCTGTATTGCTGGAGTCATATGATATTATAGCTCTATTCAAGCAATATATGCCTATTATGAAAGATATGGAATCTCATCTCTAGAAAAGAAATCTTCTATGAATCTAAAACTTCAAATATGTAATAAAACTGAGAAAAAAATCGAACATTTATCGATTGTGATGTGACCCGATTTTTGAAATATAGATGCAATGAAATGTAGTGATTTTCAAGAAGCTCAGTGACTCTATAAGATAATTCCTTTTTCTATTACAAACTATACTCCCGAAGGCATACGAGAGAGATATGAAAGTATTCCGATCGATTATTTTGGAGAATCTCTCCTTGAAGCAGGAAGCTATACTCTCAATATAAATAGTCTTGATGATAGTCCTAAAAATGCAACTCTCATGCATGATAATGGAGTGCAATATGAAATAGTACAAAACTAAAAAATCCTGAGCTACGCTCAGGATTTTTCTTTCCTATTTTTCGAGTCTCTTGAGGCCCACTCTTCCCTTCTCCTTATCCACCTGAATAATCTCAAAATCCACCATATCTCCTGGTTTCACCACATCCTCAACCTTGAGCACTCGCTCTTTTGAGAGTTTTGAGATATGGATCATCCCAGAGTTTCCTCCTTTGAACTCTACTATCGCTCCCGTTCCATCGATGATTTTCACGACTTTTCCACTTCCCATATATCCAACTTCTGGTTCCCAGAGTATAGATTTGATTTCTGCGATTGCTGCCTCTCCTCCGACTTGATTTTTAGCCGTGATAGTCGTCGTTCCATCATCTGCGATAGAGATCACGACATCGTGATCTTTTTGGATACGTTGAATCGTTTCTCCTCCTTTTCCGATGACTTCACGAATCTTTGCCTCTGGAACCATCATCGACATGATAAGTGGAGCGTATGGAGAGAGTTTTTCTGCTACTTTTGGCTGTGCTTTGAGCATTCCTGCAAGGATATACTCACAAGCAGCCTGAGACTGCGCAAAGGCTTTTTCAAATACTTCCATTTTGAGTCCTTTGATCTTTACATCAAGCTGCATTGCAGTAATTCCCTTTGGAGTGCGTGCAACCTTGAAGTCCATATCTCAGAGAAAATCTTCTTGTGCTTGGATATCGGAAAGGATTTTATAGTTTCCCGTATCTTCGTCATAGATCATCCCCATTGCCACTCCAGAAACTGGATTTTTAATGGGAACTCCCGCGTTCATAAGCGCGAGAGTCGATCCACTCACAGCACCCATAGAGCTTGATCCATTACAGGTCGTTGTTTCAGATACCACTCGTACGACATATGGAAACTCAGCTTCACTTGGAAGTACGGCTTCCAGTGCTTTTTCAGCGAGTCGTCCATGACCAATTTCTCGTCGTCAGACTCCTCGAAGCATGCGTACTTCTCCGACTGAAAATGGAGGAAAATTATAGTGGTGAATATATCTTCGTTTCGTTTCTTCGTGCATCCCATCAAGCAGTTGTTCGTCTTCTGGCCCACCAAGCGTCGCAACAGAAAGCACTTGTGTCATCCCACGTTGGAAGAGTCCAGAACCATGCGTTCGAGGGAGAAGTCCTGTTTCACACTGTACAAATCGTACTTCATCGAGGGCTCGACCATCGAGACGTTTTGATTTTTCTAAAACATTTTTTCTCATCACTTTTTTTACTCGTTTGTAGACCATTTCTCCTACAAAACTCATATCTGCATCTGCTGCGACATGACCAGCTTCCAGAAGATAGTTTTCTACTTCAACATCAAGCATATCAAGTGCGTGTTGAAATTCTTTTTTTCCCGTATTATAGAGTATTTCAAGTTTTTCTTCCGTGAGAAATGCACTTACCACTTCGTAAAGCGTTTCATCTGGAAGATTATACACGATTTTTGGACTTGCAATCCCAAATTGAGCTTCGAAAGCTTTCATAAAATCAAGCTGTGCAGCACAAAGCTCTTTAATAATTTCATGTGCTTTTGCGAGAGTTTTGAGCATATCTGCTTCACTCACTTCTTTTCCATCTGCTTCGACCATCGTGATAGCATCAAGCGTACCAGCGACAATGAGGGTTAAAATAGCAGCTTCTTCTTCCTTGAAACTTGGTTCATAGATGAAGTTTTGATCTTGACTGAGTGAAAGTTTTACTCCAGATACTGGTCCTTCAAACGGAGCTCCTGTTTGCAGAAGTGCGAGTGACGCTCCGGTGATTCCCCAGCTTCCAAGCTCACGACTGTTATCGCTCGACAGCACTGAAGCGATGATTTGTGTATCGTTGATAATTCCCTTTGGAAACATCGGTCGGATAGGTCGATCGATGAGACGAGAGATAAGCGTCGCTGCATCGCTAGGTTTTGCCTCTCGTTTCATAAATCTATTTCCTCCTATTTTTCCCGTTGCGTAGTATTTTTCTTGGTAATCCACTACGAGCGGGAAAAAATCTGCTTTTTCATTGAGTCCTTCTTCTTTCACTCCCGCAGTAACAAGCAGTACATTTCCATCACTATCTAAGAGACTCACGGCACCGTTTGCCAAGAGTGCGAGTTTTCCTGCTTCAAAGTTGATTTCTTTTCCTGCTATAGTGTAGGATTTTTTCAAAGGAACGATATCCTTTGCGTTTTTATCTGAAAGTCCCATCATAGACATAAAAATTTAAAAAATATAACCCTAACCTGAATTCTTTCCATTACATAAGAACAAGAGACTTCAATGAAAGGAGAAAGTATCTGAAGTATTTCTCGAAAGAAGCAGAACCAAAAAAATATTTTTGAATCCAATTCTTACGGGAAAAATAGCTTCAAAGTTTTCGTAAAAAAGTATAAAGAAAAATTAAAAAAGTGCAATCTTATTGCACTTCTCCTTTTTCTGAGAGTAAAATCGCAAGCGGACGAGTCGTATGAAATTTGGAAAAAATGATATTGAGACTGGTCATAAGAGGTACAGCAAGAAATGCTCCTACAATTCCCCAAAGACTTCCCCAGAAAAGTAAAGAGAGGAGAATCACAAAACCGCTCAAATTCAATCGACTTCCAACGAGTTTTGGCTCAAGAAAATTTCATGTAATGGTTTGAGGTATAAGTAAAGCTCCTAAAAGGAAAAAAGAATATACGGGAGAACTAAACTGGATAAATGAATATAAAAATGGGAGAGAAAGCGCAATAATACCTCAAATATTTGGGATAAAATCAAGCAGAAATACAACAAGTGCAAAAAAGAGAGCATACTCAATTCCAAAAAAAAGCATCACTATGTAACTCACGCACGCGTTAAGAAGTGCCATACAAAACTTCACTCCAAAATAGAGAGTGAGATCACTATGTATTTTTTCTACGATAGAAAAAAATTTTTTTTCGTGACTATCTTCTAAAATCTTCTCTATCTTATGTATAAAATACTTTTTTTCGAGAAAAAGGAAAATCAGAAAAAATGATATCGTTCCAATATATCATAAAAGTGTGGAAACACCCCCTGAAATACTTCCAAAAATAGCTGAAAAATTTATTTTTGAAGCAAGGGAAGTAATATCAAATTCAAATCCAAAACGTGTTTGAGCATAAAGAGATATCTCAGAAAATATAGCTTTATACCTTGGAATCTCTGCAAGAAAAGCATCAAGTTGGGTAGAAAGGATAAGAGCTATTCCCCAAAAAAATAACACCGGGAGTAAAATACTGATACATCTCGTAATCCAAATATTTTTAGTATACTTGTGGAGAAAACGTGCAAGCGAAGAAAGTAAAATGAATATAAAAAAAGTAAAAATCAGAGAGATGAAAATACTTTTTCCAATATAAAGAATATATCCAATGATAAAAAGAGCTATAATACTCAGTGAAATTGGAATGAGTGAATGTTTCATATTATTTTCTTAAATTTTATTCTCCCTTTAAAAACTTCTTCATCTTTTTAAGAGAAAGTTTATCTTTTGCCTCTTGCATCCCAGGAAATACAACTACTCACTTTTCAGAAAGAAATACAGCGATAGGACGTGTCACCTCAATATGGGCAAGCACGATATTAATCATTACCATGATGGGAATACACAAAAGCATCCCAATAGGCCCCCAAAGAGTCCCCCAGAAAATGAGTGAAATAAGTATTACCAAAGGACTCAGATTCAGTCTATCTCCCATAAGCTTCATTTCTATAAAATTTCATGAAATTCCTTGAGCTCACCAAAGAAGCCCGAGCAAAACAATAGTAAGAGGAAAAGATTCATACTGTATAAGATAAAAAGTAACTGGGAGCAAAACGGCAATAATAGAACCAAAAGTCGGAATAAAATTGAGAATAAAAATAAGAAACGTCCAAAAAAGTAAGAATTCAACCTGAAACAAAAACATGATGACAAAACTTATTCCAGATCATAAAAGACTCACTAAAGTTTTTACCCAGAAAAATAATTTCACATCTGATTTGATTTGTTCAAATATAATGAAAAACTGTGATTTTCTTCCTCCTGTAATGAGCTCTAACTTTTTAGCAAATGAAGTACTCTCAAGGATAATAAAAAGCGTGAAGAAAAATATAATTCCCGCATACTTTACAATTCCCGTAATAATAGAAGCAGTATAGCTTGCTATACTTGGAATATCAACACTTTGAACAAATTGAGATCGCAACATTTCTGGATCAATACGAAATTTTACTGCAAGATCTCCGATTATTCCTACTAATTTTTGTTCATAATTCGGAGCATCAAGAATGAGCTTGTTAATATTCGTAGTAATAATTTGCCCAATAATATAGATAACAAAAAGGATTACTCCAAGGGAAAGAATATAGGAGATAATAGATGGGACTTTATAATCTTGAAAAAAGTTAGCAAGAGAGAGGATGATAAAAGAAAGAAGAAGAGCCAGAGAAAAAGGAATAAACAAAAAGGCTCCTATATAGAGTACATATACAAAAAATCAGAGTGTAAGAAATGCAATACACGCTACGAGAAAGGAATTATATTTTTTCATACTCAATAATAAAAGAGATATTATGGTGAAACCGTACTTGGAACTTGCCAAACCTTTCCTTGTGAATATATATTTTTTGCATCGGGTGAGGTAATTGCTGGAAATACAAAATCACATTTTCGAAGGTCTGCAAGAAAATCTAAGATGGCTGGACACGGACAGGTCTGACATACCGCACTTCAAAATATGCTTCCTACATCAGGATTATAGAGACAGCTTGATTTTGGATCAAAAGTTGGAACACATACCCCTTGTCAACTTGTAAGTGGATCACTGGTACTACAACTATATCATTGTGGACAGGCTCAATTCGCGGAACATGAGATTTCATGTACTGGACACCAAAGGTTTTCAGGGACTCACGGAACAAGAGGACAATAATCTTCACAATCATTTCCTCCATCTCCATCACTGTCTTGTAAACAAATATCTTTTTCAAGTACTTTAATCATGGTTGTAGCAGTTCCAACTCTATTTTGTGAATCAATAACCGTGAGTCTCACTTCATAAGTATTTGATTGAGTATAGAGATGCTCAATATTTTTTCAGAGTCCCGCGCTTGCATCTCAAAATGACCAACTATATATATAGGGAGGTTTTCCTCCATACACAACTCCTTCAAAATCAACTTTCAGCGTTTTATATCAGAGTATAGGATTTGCGATAATATCAACATTGATCCCAAGAGGAATATCTTTTTTCACAATATATGTCATCTGTTCCGATCAAACCTGTCAACACGCGTCTACAACTTCAAGAAGTATATTCCAAACCCCTGCTTCGAGAAATTCAAAATTATCTACATATTCGGTATAAAAATTATATTTCTGCGTATCTCCTTCTCTTTGAAAGGTCCATTTGTAGTCTATATTTCATACGCGACAACTAGTGTCTACATCTCCATCAAAATCAAATGTATCATCCCCATCATCTTCCTGTGTTTCAAACTCGATAATTGGACATCCTTGATTTGGACCTGTACAAGGTTGATCATCAAAGACATCAATATCAACATCGATATAGGGATTTTCTGGATTCAGTGGTTGAGAAGTAATTCTAATATATATATCATCTCGAAATATCTTTCCGCATCTATCTTTCACACTTACTTCTATCTTCCATTTTCACTCACTCAAAAAACTGAAGTTATCTATATAGACTCCTCTTCGCTCTATTTTTTCTCCAGTTGCTTCTTTCGTAAATGTCCACTCATAGCTTCCACTATCCAATCACAAACTACAACTTGTTACTGGTGGCTTTACAGTATAATCACAAGCTTCTCATAACTCACATTCTCACACTGGAACGTATGAATCACAGCTCTCTCACTCACATTCTTCTTCCGTAATAATCTCGTCTTCTTCATCACATTTCCCGCTTGTACATTCCGGCGGATACACCGTGATTATCGGTGGTGTGCTAATACGTACTGTATAGTTCATCTCTTCTGATCCTGTTTGTCAACATCCATCTTCTACTTCAAGAAGTATATGCCAAATACCTTCTTCACTCGAAAAATCAAAATTATCTACAAATTCTGTTGTAAAATAGGTATTTTTTCTACTTGGACTCGTAAAAATCCATTTATAATCAATCGTTCCTATAGGACAAGTCGTATCTACATCCCCATCAAAATCAAATATATCATCTCCATCGTCCTCCTGTGTTTCAAACTCTATTTCACGACATCCTGCTGTCGGACCACTACATCCATCATCAAAGACATCGATATCGACATCTATTTCTTGATCAACTGGAGTATCTGGAACGTCTTCTGGTTCTACAACCACCATTGAATACACCGTAGCAGTATTTCAACATCTATCTCTCACTGTCAGATATATTTTCCAATTTCATACACTTGGAAGTGTAATATCATCGAGATAGTCTCCATATTTAAAAAATTCTTCTCTCGTAGTTTCATTAAAAAATCTCCACGTATATCCACTTGGATTATCAATTCATTCTTCACAAAATCATTCTACATCAGGAGTAAAATCATAGGTATCATCAGGATCATCCAGCTTTGAAACAGGACAATTGCTTTGCCCTTGAGTACATGATTTTTCCCAGATATCGATCGCAAGAGCGATATCATCTCATGAAACAGTACTACAGCTATTTGATTTGAGGGCTATATAGGACATGCGTAGAAACTCTTCTTTCGTAATTTGTTTTTTTGGATTTACATTTCCAGATGCGTCAAGTTCCAAGAGCCTATATTTTTTTTCTGATCCAGAAGGAGTATATTCGATGATTTCATAGCTGAGGGCTTTTTGAAGATACCCATAAAAAGTGTATGGATTTCCAAGAGTGTCACGAGGAGCGACATCATTTCCTAATTTTTCTGTGATGGCTCATGATCTGATACGATCTACGATAATTTGATTATCTTCTATAGTAAAAATATTTGAGTTACGCAAAAGCACCGCAACAGCTTCCTCAAGATTGATACGATTGAGGGGACAAAATGGTCGTTCTCCAAACTCTGAACTCCCATCTTGACAAGATTCACCAATATCATATCCTCGAACATAGTTTCTTGCATCTGCTTCCGCGACACAATAAAAATACGGATTCGTGCTATCAATATCAAAATAGACATCTGCATTTCGATATTTTTCTAGAAATTTGAGTTCGGTATGTGGTTGGATACATCTCTCACAAATGACCTCCATAGAAATACCCACAAATTCATCACGATTAAGATAGGCATTTGGAGAAAATTTTCAAGAAGCATCTGGAAGAATCATCCCTCGATCATAAAGAGCTTGGAGTTCATCTCTATAGATATAATCTTTTGAAATATCTGAAAAAACATCTTCTACCAAAGCTGCTCCTGCCTGAGATGACAAGAACAGACTTATAAAAAAACAGAAAAGAAGTAATATTTTTTTCAAAAGATGGATTCTCAAAAAGAAATAATATTAAACATCTACAGTAGCATACATCACGATTCCAGCAGCAACGGAAACATTGAGAGATTCTTTGTTTCATAACATGGGTATCATAACGATTTTATCAGATTCATCAAGGATATTTTTATTGACTCATAGGATTTCATTTCCTAATACAAAACAAATATTTTCTGGAGTATTTTTATACAATATTTTATAGTCAATACTTCTTGTATCAAGCTCAATACTATAGATTTTAAAATCTTGCTGTTTGAGATGTGCAATTACTTCTTGAGCAGAAGCATAATATTCCCAATCAATCGTATTTTGGGCAGAGAGGGCCGTTTTTGAAATCTCTCCTCGAGGAGGAGTAGGGGTACATCCAGTGAGATATATTTTTTCAAAACCTGCTCCATCACAGTTTCGAAAAATAGCTCCCACATTTTGCATACTTCGGATATTATCTAACAGTAAAAGCTTCATAAAAATATTTTAAAAAAACAATCCCTCGTATTGTGGAGGGATTGTTTTTTCTGTCAAGATTTTTCGTAGCATAATTCATACAAATATATATTAGTCAATATATTTTCTTCCTTCCCTCTAAAAAAAACTTCCCTTCTCGCAAGAAAAGAGCTATAATAGAAACATCTCATTTTCATACTGCAATATATGCCACAAATTATAGTTACATTATTCTTGAGTGCTTGTATCTGATACACCACACTGTTTTTCTGGAGAAAAAAAATCCAATATCAAAAAACACTCGAAACCGTATTTTTGAGAATCATGCTTCCGAAAAAAAATTCTGAAAGTGATACACGTAAAGAAACAACGAAAGATTTTAAAGAAATGGTTTCTCTCATGGAGCAACTGCTTGCATCCCTCAAAAGTACGTATTCAGGAAAGATTCTCAAAAAAATCATGGGACAAGATATTCTTACCCTTGAGTATATTGCGCATGAAAGCGAGATATTTTTTTATGTCACCTGTTCTCGAAACTATAAAAAACTAATCGAAAAACAAATCAATGGGTTTTATATGGATGCCATTATCGAAGAGACCAAAGAAGTAAATATCTTTGAAAAAAGAAAACACTATGCAACAGCCTATCTTAACACGAAAAAACCATTTTATTTTCCGATAAAAACCTATCAAAAACTCGAATCAGATCCCATTAACAATATCACGAATGCCTTTTCAAAACTCGAAGAAGATCAATCAGCTGCAATACAGATTCTTTTAAAACCGATTGACGATGACTGGCAAGGAAAATGTACTGCGATGTCTCGAAAACTCATGCACGGAAAATCGTCATTTTTTACCCTCAATCCGCTCAAACTCTTTGTCTCGCTTTTTGAGATGTTTGTCCAAAATAGTGAGAAAGAAAAATCTGGAAAAGATGATTCTTCCTCAGCTCTCACTCAAGAACGTTCTAAAACGGTAGACGAAAAAGGAGACAAAACAGGATATCAAGCGATTATTCGCATCATCACGACGAGTAACTCACAAGAAGATAGTGAAGTAGAACTCAAAAATATCCTCAGTAGTTTTTCTCAATTTTCCTATCCTGACTTTAATAAGTTTTATTATACGCTGCATCACTCACAAAATGCTCTCTTAAAAAATTATATTTATCGACACTTTACTCGACCTTTTTGGCTCAAAAAAATGATCCTCAATACTGAGGAAATTGCTTCACTCTTTCATTTTCCTCATATACGTTATAACGAGACTCCAGAAATAAAATGGCAGAATTTCAAGATTGTAAAAGCACCTCACGACGTTCCAAAAGAGTGACTCCTGCTTTGAGAAAATATCCACCGTGGAGTCAAAAAAGAAATCCGCATCAAAACAGAGGATCGTTTTCGACACTTCTATGTTATCGGACAAACAGGAACCTGAAAATCATCTATCCTGCAAGCAATGGCCAGGCAAGATTTTAAAAATGGAGAAGGGCTTGCGATTATGGATCCTCATGGAGATCTTGTAAAAGACTTACTCCCCTTTATCCCTCGAGAACGCGCTGATGACGTCATCGTCTTTGATCCATCTGATGAGGATCGACCAATAGGGCTCAATCTCCTCGAAGCACTTCCCGAAGAGCGAGATATGGTCGCACAAGATGCCAATAATATCATGATTAAGCTCTTTGGAAATGAAATCTTTGGACCGCGTCTCCAAGATTATTTTCTCAACGGAGTTTTGACACTCATGGAATATCCACAAGGAGGAGCGCTTACTGATATCATACGACTCTTTACGGATGATGATTTTCAAAAAGACCATGTACGAAATGTTAAAAATCCTATCGTCAAAGCCTGGTGGGAAAAGACATATGCCTCAATGGGACAAAAAGAAAAACAAGAAATGATTCCCTACTTTGCTGCAAAATTTTCAGGTTTTATCACCAATCAAACGATGCGAAATATCATCGGTCAAACCAAAAGTTCGTTTAATATAGCACAAAGTATGCAAGAAGGAAAGATTATTCTTCTCAATCTCTCAAAAGGGCTCATCGGAGATCTCAACTCACAGCTTCTGGGGATGATTATCGTCTCTAAGATACAGACCGCAGCGATGCAACGACAACGAATGGAAAAAGGAGAAAGACGAGATTTTTACCTCTATATCGATGAGTTTCAAAACTATGTTACTCCGAGTATCGAGTCTATCCTCTCAGAAGCTCGTAAATATCGTCTCGGACTCATCCTTGCGCATCAATATCTCGGTCAGCTGGAAAAATCTGATGCTCTCACTAAATCATCACTCAATCTCAAAAATGCTATTTTCGGAAACGTAGGAACGGTGATGAGCTATAAAGTTGGTCCAGAAGATGGAGAATTTATGGCAAAATATTTTCAGCCAACATTTTCTGACGCAGATCTCATCAATATGGATAAATTTAAAGGAGTCATGAAACTCGCGATTGATAATCAACCATCAGTTCCATTTTCCATCATCCCAACCAATCCCTATCTTGAGTCTGGTGACCCAAAAATCGCAAAAGCACTCATCGAACTCTCTCGCCTCAAATATGGACGAGATAGAGCTTTTGTCAGTAAAGAAATAGAATATCGTATTTGAGTGATGTAGGACTATGACCCTCGAAGAAGAAAATAAAATCCTCAGAGAAAAACTCTTACATGCTCAAGAATGGATACAGCATGAGGTTGAAAAACAAAAAGATGATATAGCAAATATTGATCATTTTTTGGGAGAAAATATTTCTTTTGATGAAGCACAAGCTCGTGAGAAAATACAATCTTACTTACCTGTGGAAGTGTTTCTCCATCTCTCAGACGAAGAACTCTCGTGTCTCATCTCAAGTGAAATGACCTATACTAATATCCTAGAGGGAGAAAAAATCGATGGAATGAATGTCGTACTTGGCTACCATAAAGTACTCGATAGTTTTGTGGAAAGATATATCACAGCTGGGTTTCGAAAATATGTAGGACACAAAAATCCTCCTGATTCGCATGATCCCCTCGAATCATTTTTTGAACAAGTACATGAAAAAGACTATTCTCTCTCTCTAGGAAGACTCTATCAAATGATTGAAAAGATTCTCGCAAAACGAGAACTTTCAGGATATCAAAAACTCTTTTATGAATATATTTATCAAAACAACTCTCTGAAAAAAGCTTTGCTTGAAAGTGATTTTTTTATACAATGTAAACAGCTGGTTGATGGAGAATATATTGGAGAAAAACGACACTCATGATTTCTCAAACCTACTGAAACTCAGTTTGCTCGAAATCTCTATATCGGAAAACTTCTCGAAAAAAATGCGCTTCTGTGAATTCTCGCAGATTCTCAAACTACTGATGAAATATAATACTTTAATAACTCCTCTCTTCTTATGAAACTCCTTCTTCTCCTCCCTGCTCTCGTATATCTTGGTTTTCTTGCTCTCAATCTGCAGATATTTCAAGTATCAAGTCCGATTAATTTTTTCTGGCTTGCAAGCTTCAATATTCCAGTAGTGATTTTTGTTTCGATATTTTTTATCCTCTATATCGTCCTTATCTGGTTTGGATTTAGTTTTTCCAATGTTTTCACCAACATGAAAACAAAAAAAATGGAGAAAGAAATATTTGACCTCAAAAACAAACTGCTTTCAGGGCAAGGAGCACTTATCTCTGAGATAGAAAATCGTTTCGAAAAAATCCTCGAAAACTACAAAGCCGACTCCGATAAAAAACTCGAACTGTATAAAAAAGAAACCGAAAAAATAGTCACCAATATGCACTATGATATGGGAGTACTTAAGGAGAAAACAGAAAAAATTGGAAAACAGAAGTAAAACATAACTCTCTCCTATGCTCACCATCGTCCCAACTCCCATCTGAAACCTCGAAGATATGACCTTTCGAGCTGTGAGAACTCTCAAAGAAGCAGATTATATAGCTTGTGAAGATACTCGCACGACCTGAGTTCTCCTCAAGCACTATGAGATATCTACTCCGACTCTGTCCTATCACTCACACTCGGGTCAGGCAAAGACAGAGAAGATATTGGATATGCTCAAAAACGGAAAACATGTAACTCTCGTGAGTGACGCGGGAACCCCTGGGATTTCTGATCCAGGATATGCACTCGTACGAGATGCTCTTGTTGCTGGATTTGAAGTGACAGCTCTTCCTGGACCAAGTGCTGTTATCACCGCACTTTCAGCCTCTTGACTTCCAAGCAATCATTTTTTGTATCTGGGATTTTTGCCTGTCAAAAAAGGACGACAGACTTTACTCAAAAAAATCTCTGCAAAACAAGAGGAAAGTATCATCATCTATGAAAGTGTCCATCGCATCGAAAAGACTCTTTGAGATCTCGAACTGTATTTTACTGCAGAAAAACAAATAGTGGTAGGTCGAGAACTGACGAAAAAGTTTGAGCAATATATCCGTGGAACGATCGCTGAAGTACGAGTGTATTTTCAAGAAAATAAAGACAAGGTGAAAGGAGAATTTGTTATCATACTCTAAAAATATGGATATATCAAGCGCACTCAAACGAACCTGAAGCGAAGATATCACCCTTCGCAGTATCATTGCAAATACTATTTCAAGCTATTATTTTGAAAAAGCACAAAAAAAGATTGAGATAGAATCTATCCAAATCCGAGGAAAAAAAATCCTCGTGAAAACCGGATCTTCAATTATGAATACGGAACTTATATATCTTTCAGGAGATATACTTTCTCTTTTACAAAAAAAAATCTCTCCTCTGAAACTTCCCTTTCCAAAAGAAGCCGAACTGCGATTTATAGTATAAAAAAACTCCAAAGATACCTTTGGAGTTTTTAAAGATTTTATTTTCACTCTATAATCTCAGAAAAATATACTTCATATTTTTTTCATTCTATAACAATGATATTTGGAGCTTGTGAAGAAATTTGAGCTCTTTTTGCATCTAAGATGCTCGTTTTGAGAAGCTGTGTTTCAGCGTTTGCACTCGGAATCACAGCTCCAACGAAAAATATAATAAGCGTGATAAATAGTACGATAAAAGTACTACTTTCGATTGTTTCATCAAAGAGCCTGTAATAATTTGTGATTATATTTTTAAGCATAGGTATGTGTGAAAATACAGTAACTTAAGTATCTCATATATCATTTTTTTTGTCAAAAAAATCATTTTTTTGAAAATAAATTTGACAGAAATAACTTTTGGACTATACCTTGTTAGCTTTATTTTTAAAAGTTTTTATGAATACATACTCTGAAAAGATACTGCATAAAATCCAGTCAAATTGGAAAGCAGGTCTCACCGTTTCAATGATTAATATCCCGCTGTCTATTTCTCTTGCTGTAGCAAGTGGAGCTACTCCAACTCAAGGAATTATAACTGGTATCTGGGCAACAATATTAGCTTCTATCTTTGCCTCTAGTAAACATAATATTTTTTGAGTCGCAGGAGCCCTCACTTCTATCATTCTTGCATTTGTTATTTCACAAGGACCTCAAGGGATTATTCTCGTTCCTCTGCTTTCTCTGATGAGCGGTTTTTTAATTCTGGTTGTATATTTTCTCAAAATTACAAAATATATTACGCTTATTCCTTCATCTGTTCTACATGGTTTTCTCATGTCAGTAGGAATTACGATTGCTCTTTCTCAGCTCAATGGAGCTCTTGGACTCAATACACCTGAACTTTCCATTCCTCAACATAAAGAAATATATCTCAATGTTTGGGAAACGCTCAAACACCTTGGATCCGTGAATCTCATGGCTTTAACCCTTTCATTTGGAGGTCTTGGGATTATTATTCTCAGTAAGAAACAGTTTCCAAATTTTCCTATAGTTATTGCTTTAAGTCTTGTAGGGATTTGAATTGGTTTTTTGAGTAATGCGTGATATTTGCCTCAAAGTGTGTTGCTTTTAAAAGATAAATATCCCGAACTCACATTTCAAGCTTTTGCATTTCCATTTACAGGAATTGAGATACATTCATTTGCAGATTTTATGAGTCTTTCAAAAATACTTTTCTCAACTTCAGTAGCGATTGCGATTGTAGCTATTTTAGAAACCATCATATCAGCTAAAATAGCAGAACGTATTACCAAAGTAGGATTTAACAAAGACAAAGAAGTTCTTGGACTTTCCCTTTCAAATATTGCTTCTGGTATGGCTTGATGACTCCCTGTTTCTGCTGTATTTGTACGTACTGCCCTGAATATAAAAAGTGGGGGGAACTCTCGTGTTTCCGCACTTTTAGTAGGGATTTTTACTTTCGCGATTGCAGCCCTCTTTTTTAATGGATACTTCAAATATCTTCCATTTCCTATTATTTCTGCTATTTTACTCAGTATTGCTCTTGGACTCATCGATATAAAACTTTTGAAAAAAGTTTTCTCTCTCGAAAAAACTGCCTTTTATATTATTCTCATCACTCTAACGATTTCTGTTCTGGAGGAGCCAACCTATGGAATACTCGCTGGAACTGCAATATCACTTTTGATATTTCTCAAAGGAGTCTATCATGCAAAACCAATGGTCAATCTCTTTCGACAAGGAGAATTTTCCGAAAAGATGGAGCTCTCAAAATATGTAAAAAATCAAGAAACAACCGATACTATCGTAGTAAAGCTTCCTTGGGGACTTAATTATATCAATATAGAAAATTATATCACGCTTCTAAAAAAAATAGAAGATTCAGGCCCGTGAAAACATCTCATACTTTCTTGTAGTGCTCTGTGAGATATTGATATTGACGGTCTTGAAGCGCTCGAAGAGCTGATTGAAGAACTCGAACATAAAAATCTCAACCTTTATATGACCGGAGTAGAGTGAGACCTCAAAAAATCTCTTTCAAAACTCGGAGCATTTCAACATTTACAAAAGAAAAATCGAGTATACAGCTCAACTTCTGCTCTGCTCAAAGAAATTTTATAATTTTTCATACTCTATTATGTCACCAAATACCAATGCTGTTCCTGCAGCTCCCTTTATTTCTTCGTCTCAACTTTTTACAAATATTCCTCAAGGAGTACTAGATCATATTGAAGAAGGAGTATATGAAGTTACAAAACCGAATATTCTCGTATGCATCGATGGACGTACCCCTCGTGAACATACCTACTGAGGTGGAACGACTCCTGGAGGAACACTTTGAACCCTTGCCTCTATGTTTTCAGGGATTGAACATGAATTTTCTGAAGGAGGAAAATTAAAGATAGAAGATATTTTGAATAGATCAGCTAGAACCTATCGTAAGACGATATTTGATTTACTTCAATTTCAGATAGATGGTGGACAGAATGTTTACTATCATACTGATGAACATGCCTGTGAATGCTGAGAAATAGGATGTGGACATCTCAAACTCGCACTCAATGATACAGATGAAACGAATCCCTATAAGCTCTCCGAAGAAAGTAGAAAATTTATTGAAGATATACGAAAAAGATTTTACAGAAATAAATCTGTTGTTGTCCTTTCAGGAGAACACGAAGAAAAATATGTGCTGCATGTTGAAGGAACTTCACATAGTGTAGTACCAAATAGTATCCATCAGGCATTTGTATCGACACCAGATCTTGTAAAAAGACAAAAAATATCTCTTGCTCGGAGAGTTTTTCCACTTCTTAATGAAGATAGACGTAATAATTCTGCCCCTCTCGAACTTGCTGATGCGATGATACAAAGTTATATGCGACATACTCAAAATACGGTAAATTCGACTGCAAAATGACTCCCACACTATAGCGTTAAATTTACTCGTGATGGAAAAATAAGCAATGTACAGGAAGTAAAAAGAGCTGCTTAATGTTATCACTATATGTCTGAAAAAACTCCAGAAAGAGAAGAAAATACTTCAAAAATTTTTGTTCCACAAAAACTCACTCATATTTGAGCATGGGTTTGCAAATGTATAATACATATTTTTCTTCCAAGATATTCTTTCCCTCTCGAAAAGATACTCTCTGAAATACCAAAAGATCAATCAGTAACGATTCGCATCTCCGTAAAAAATAATACTATACTTGAATGAGTAGTAATATCTCTATATCCACATATTTCTGAACAAAGAAGAGTTGAAATATATCTTCGAGATTGGATAAAAAAAGAATTACGAGAAAAAATAGAAATTTTTCGCAGATGAGGGAAACAAATATCTTTTATAGGAGGAGTCAGAAATAATCCTGAATATGGCTACACTTCAATCTGACAAGCTATGGAAAATATACCTCTAATTACAGGTGAAGTCTATGATACGCATACTGGAAATATCATTCTATATTTTCAAGACATAAGAATAGAATGAGAAGAAATTTTCACCTCAAAAAAGCCTTCTGTATAGTAGAAGGCTTTTTTATTATCTTTTTACGTATCTTTTATAGTAGAGCATGTAATACAGAGACGGGAGACTGAAAAGTGTGAGAAAGGTTCCTGCAAGCAAACCAAAGACAATCGTAAATCCTATCCCTGCCCAAAATGCATCTTGAAATGCAATCGGAAGAACTCATACCAGATTGATGACAAGTGTGATAATAATCGCTTGAAAACGACTCGTCCCAGCAGATATAATACTGCTACTATACTCTTCCTGGGTCATCTCTTCTTTTATTGCAATGACTTTCCTGATATTCGAGTTAATGGTTTCAATCAAAATAATAGAGTTATTAATGAGGATACCTAAGAGAGAAATAAACCCTATAGCAAACGGCATACTGTAGGGGTTTCCCGTAAGAAAAAGTCCTACATTTACTCCTCAAATGGCAAGAATCGCACTATAGAGAATCATCATTGGCTGCGAGTATGAGTTGAATTGGAGTACTAAAATTCCAAATATGAGAAAGAGTGCAATAAAAAATGATTTAATCGTAGATACCACGAGTTCTTTATTTTCTTCTCCTTCTCCTCCTGCATTAAAACTCACTCCATCAGGAAAATTATATTTTTCCGCAAAATCAATAAGTTTTGGTTGATAATCTGTTGCAACTTCCCCAGGAAGAATATCTGCATCTACGGTAATCGTAATATCTCCATTTTCTCGTCCAATCGAAGAGAGAGATTTCTCAAAACTATAGCTTACAAAATCTCAAACCCTGATATTTCACTTTTGAGTAGAAATCACTAAGTTTTCAATATCTTCAGGAGTCAGCTCATCTGAAAAATCACCAATCTTCAGAACGATATCATTGTCTTCAAATTCAGAAGTAATCGTCCCAACCTTCATTCCATTGATAGAGCTATAGACTTGACCGATGATATCTTGTGGGCTCAAACCTGAAAGACTCAGACGATCATTTTGAAATCGAAATACAAATTGTCCTGGACTATCTTTGGAAGAAAGAGAGATATTTTTAAGCCCACTTTGAGATTTGAGATAATTTTCAAAATCTCAGGCAACTTGTCGTAAGGTTTCAATATTTCTATTATCATCAACGATAAGTTTGATCCCGACTGGTTTTGCGATAGGAGGACCTCCACCTTGAGATTGAACTGATACCTTGAGTCATTGAGATTCAAAGTAAGAAAAATCATCAAGGATGAGTGTTTCAATTTCAAATACTCCTCTTTGATTCTGAGCTTCTCTTTGGGTAAGAGGGAAAAGTTCTATAGAGATACTCAAACTATTTCCCTTTCACTGGAGTACAAATGTTTTTATTTCAGGATAAACAGAAAGTCGTTCATCGATTTCTGGAAGATATTTGGTGAGACTTTCTGTTTCACTCCCTTGTCGTGCTTCGAGACTAATATTTATTTGACCTTCATCTGATTGAGGAAAAATAGTAAATCAAATTCGAGGACTCAGTACAATAAAAGTGAGTATCAGAAATACAACAGGTCATAAAACTGCGAGCAGTCTTAACATCTTTTTATGAATAAAGCGATGAATAATACCATAATAGAAATCTACCATTTTTGAAAGCAGCGCAAGCCTTCGAGATTCTTTTTCAGCCTTTGATGCTACTTTTCAGACACGATCTTGCTCCAATATCTTTTTTTCCTTTTCTGATAAAATATCTTCTTGAAAATGATCCGGAAAGTAAAAAGAAAAATCTTTCGAAAGTTTTATAAAAAATGCAGCTGCAAGAGTGAGTGATACAAACAAAGCAGCTCAGAGCATAAAAAATGTCGTAATAGGAATATAGGAAAGAAATTTTCCAATAATTCCTGGGAGAAATATCATCGGAAGGAAGGCAAAAAGAGTCGCAAACGTCCCGACAATGAGACTTGATTTCAGCTCTTTAATGGATATTAAAACAGCATTTCTCGTGGAGTATCCAAGTTTTTGTTTTTGCACGGCTCACTCTATAATTACCGTGAGCGTATCAACTGCGATACCAAAGCTCAAAACCAAAGAAAAGTTTGTGAGAAAATTCAGAGACCTACCAAGTCCATCCAGTGCAATAAAAGTAATAGCAAAAGAAAGGGTAATGAGAGTTAAAGCAATAAAAGACTCTCTCACCCCAATAAAAAGAAATACGATAATAAAGACAAAAATCAGGGTTTGAAGTCCGTTATTTGAAAGCTGTTTGTAATCATCTTTAATACTTTCTGAAAGATCTTGAGTATAGACGATTTCCAGCCCCTCAAACTCACTGTGCTTTTGGATATATGCTTCTAAAGCATCTTTTGAAGCTTGCGAAACAGAAAATATATTTGATCCAGCTTTTTTATTAAAGTTGAGCGAAATATATTTATATCCTGTTTTTTGATAAAATCCTACTTTTCTTAATGTATCGTCACTTTGTACGTATTTTTTTTCAAAACTTGCAATATCTTTCAGTCGTATTTGAGAAGATCCATTTTCACGTACCACAAGATTATACAGCTCACTCTCATCTACAAATTCTCAATCAAAACGAAAATCGTACTTTATATCTCCTACAGCATAATTCCCTATCGGAGTATTTTTATTATATGCTTGTAAAGCAGAAGCTACTTGAGGAATCGAAATTCCTAAAAGTTCTAATTTATCTTGAGAAAGCAAGACTTGTATTTCATATTCTTCGTCATTTCCTGATGATACTCAGACTCATCCATCCATTCCTCCTGCACCAATATCAATAGAAACAATCCCATATTTTCCTTCGAGGGCATTTTGAATTTTTTTTGCGAGAATATTGAGTTCAAAACTTGATATTTCTTCTTCTGGAGCATAGAGAAGTACCTGAAACATGAGCTCACTCATAGTTGAGATTTCTTGCACTTTTGGATCAAGAGCATCTTCTGGAAAAGAAAGTGTATCAAGAGCATCCTTGATATCTGTCATAGTATCACGCACATTGGTATCATTTTCAAGTTCTACGACTACAGAACTCACTCCTACTGCTGAAGTAGAAGTAATCTTCTTAATACCATCTAGATCTTCAATTTCCTTCTCTATTTTTTCGGTAATCAGATTATCCATGTCTGACGGACTCACTCATGGATATACCGTGGTAACTGAAATGATTCAAAACTTTATATCAGGAAAAGACTCTTTTGGAATTTGAAAGAGGGAAAATATTCCAAGAAAAAATATCAAAAATGCCATCAAAAATGATACTTTGTACCTACGCACCCAGAAAGTAAAAAACGAAGACTCTATTGGTTTCATGCTTGATTTTTTTCTTTAAGGTTAAACTTGAGGGGATCAAAATTACTCACATCACTCAGAACAATTTTTTGTCATTTACATGCATCAGGAATATCCCCACAAGAAAGCACTTCCGCATAATCTCCAAATACTTCTCAAAGTATTACATCCATTTGAGTAAATCCAGTTCCACTTAAAAGAGTGATACTTGCTATTCCTGATCCTTGAGTTTTCATACTATTAAGAGGAAGAAGCTTTTTTTCAGTAATAGTAGGAACTTGCACCGTTACAATACTTCCTAAAATATTGGTTCCACTTTCAAATACCACCGTTGCAATATAATTGAGATTTGCATCAGCAACATCAGAAAGTGAATAAATCGTACCTGAAATACGTTCTACACCTACATCAACATATACTTTTTGACCAAGCTTCACGAGATCTTTTTCTTTTGCGCTCAAGGCAATTTGTATTTCAGGAGTTCTATCACTGATAATATCTGCTATTTTCACACTTGGAGCTATTTCTTGTCCTTTGTCCACAAATACTTGACTTACAGTTCCATTAATAGGAGAAGTAATCGTAAGTTTTGCGAACTCTTTTTGTGCAGAATTATAGCTAATTTGAGCTTCTCGAATTGCATTATCCAGACTTCGAAGCGTTACTTCATAGTTTTTTTTCGTATTATCAAGCGTATTTTTAAGAAGAGTTATCTGATCCTCAAGGTCAGCAATCGTATTTTGCGTCCCGAGAAGTGTTTTTTCGAGTCCTACACTTGCTGAGAGTTCTCCACTTGCCAATGATTTGAGTTGAATTTCCCTATCTTTTTTCTGAAGCGCAATACTTTGATCTATAGAAGTTTGTGCATTTTTATACGTTCGTAAAAAGCTTTTTGCCTGATTTCCAAATGCAAGAAATCCAGCATAACTTCCTTGAAGGCTTGCTTGATAGCCATTTACTTCTCCTACGAAAGCAGCAATTTCTTGAGGGCCCAAAATACCAACACTTTCAAGAGAACTATTAAAAGTCTGTTCGAGATTATTCAGGAGCGTTTTTATTTTTTCGTATCATGCATTAATAAAATCTATCACTTCAATAATTTCTTCCTCACTCAAGTCTTCTGTGGTGATTTTATTCATATAATTTGCAAGCTCCGTACTTTTACGAAGGGCAATAAGATCTATGAGATTTCTTTTCGTTTCTTCTTTGAGTGTAAGATTTTTTACTCCAAGAAATTGCTGAATATCTTCATTTTTGTATTTATTGATTTCAGTAACTCCCAGTATCTCATCACTAAACTGAATGATATCATCCAAAGTAATGAGGAGTGTATTGGCATCTTTTTTGAGACTTGTTTTAAATCCTTCTATCGTTTCTCGATCTGCGATTTTTTTATTTTCAAAATCAAGTTCTGCTTTTTTGATATTATTATCGAGCTGCTCTATTTGTAGAGCAGAGCGAGAATCAAGATTTTCATATTGACTATTAGTGAGTGAATCTGTTGCTTGTTTAATACTTTGATCTGCATCTTTTTTTGCAGTTTCGAGATTTCTTTCAAGTTTTTCAATATTTACTTGCGTATCAAAAATTTGCTTCTCAAACTGAAGTTTGGTAGAATCATAATTAATTTGAGCTCTTTCTACCCCATTTGCAGCTCTTTGTACATTGAGAGCATAACTTCCAATCGTATCATCTAAAAGAGCAATTGGCTGACCTGCTTTTACAGTATCTCATGCTTTTACGAGAATTGAAGCAACTCTTCATGAAGCCTGTGAAGAAAGCGCAATATCCTGACTTGATGAGACAACTCCAGATTTTTCAAGAGTAATCCCCCCTTCAAAATCTTCCCATAATTTTGTTTCAACCAGAAAATCTTGTTTTCCATTTTCAGAAACGATTTCCTCCTTTCCACAAGAACTCAGTACCAAAATAAGTACAAAAAAACTTAAAAAAACTTTCATAGAAAGTAAAATTATTGATTAGTAATATAGTTTTGAAGATCGTTCATATCTTCATGATCTACCAGTCACATATATTTATCATCCTTAAGAAGTGCAATAAATTTCTTTCCTGGAGTTATTCATAAGGTATCTCGAATATCCTTGGGGAATTACAATTTGACCTTTAGATCAAACAGTTACTACTCCAAGTATTTTGAGATTTCAAGCCTTACATTCCATAGAATATATAGTAAAAGTATAACAAGTATGAAAAGTATGACTATACTAACAATATAAAAAGAAAAATCAATTTGATTTTTCTTTTTATATAAATTTTAGATTTACGATCCTGTTCCACTACTGACTTCAGGTACCTCTTGGATTGGAAGAACTTCTCCTGTTCCTGTTACCGTTGTACCAG
>JAMIGJ010000082.1:0-11727 GCA_035905775.1 Candidatus Altimarinota bacterium | reverse complement strand
TCACTATCTTTTTTTAATACGATTTCACCGTTATCTCACTGATACAATAGAACCTCTTTATTACTCATACCTCTCTTATTATATACTATATATACTCATTATATGAAATATGTGTGGATTGCAAGGAAAAATAAACTGTTGCAAAATGTGCAACAGTTAGCTTTAAAAGCATTATGTAAATTTTACATAATGCTTTTAGATTTGTAATGAAAGCTATTGTCAGAAATTACGACAGAAAAATGTTCACGATTTTTACAGCACATCGTCACAAAATAATATCCTGCCTGATTATAATCAAAGCTCTTCAGTCGGAGGTTTTTTCTTTGAGGTCAGGAGTACATGGTTAGCGTTTGGTTGCCCTTATGAATCTATTATTCAATAATTTTTCAGAAAGAATTGTAAATATGGTTTTTATCTTTTCCATTATATTTATCAATTAATTCGAATGAATTTGCATCTGCTCAGTTAATTACTTTTCGATTTATATAAACATAATTTTTATCTTTGGTATATAAAGAATCTAAGACAATAAAGGAATTAGGATCCGCTAATTCAATTTTATTTGATTGAAAGTAAACAAAATTTTTATCTTTCCAATAATAATATTTGATAAATGAAAAAGAATGTGGATCTGTTCACTCAATTCTTTTTCATCTATAGTACACAAAGTTTATATCTAAAGAAAAAAAGTTATTTTTAACTATGAATGTATTTATATCAGCTCATACTATTTTATTTTCTCAGTAGTAACAAAAAGTATTATCTTTTGAACAGGGGGATTCAATAATTTTAAATGATTCTAAATTTACTCAATCAATTTTTTTTGATTCAAAGTATATATTAGTTTTATCTTTTCAGTAATCTTCATCAATTATTGAAAATGAATTAACATCAATATTTTTAATTTTTTCCCATCAGTAATAAATATTTTTTTTATCTCTTGAATAGTAGTTATTCAAAATTTCAAAAGTATTAATATCAATATTATTAATACTTTTATCTGACTTAATAGAAACTAAGTTACGATTTGACCAAGGATAAGATGTTGAGGTTATGTAGTATCAGTCGATTTTAACTGATTGAAAAAATATCGTATCTTTATCGATTATAAAATATTTTCAAAGTAATTTAATATTTTTTGGTGTAATTATATCCAGTTTAGCATCTTCAAAATAAACGAAATTATTGTCTCTTGAAAAAACTTCATTTAATATTTCAAAACTTTGTATTTCTACTCAATCTATTTCAGTTTTTATTCCCCAACTTATATAATATACTTTGTCTCAAATAATTTCATAATTTTCTTTAATTTCATTAAGGTTAGGAATATATTTTTCTGTTTTTCTACTTTCTCTAATTTCCTCAAACCTTTTTCTCAATTCACTTTCTGAGTTTTTTATTTGGTATCAATTTACAAAATGACATTCTTTGTGACATTCTTCACAAATACTAACGATATCGTTTTCATCCTCTTTTCAAATTCTGTCATATGATAAGTGATGCACAGTTGTTGCACTTTTTTCACAGCACTCACAATTTGGATTTAATTCAAGTTTGACCTTTTTAATTGCTTTCCAAGCAAATGAATTAAGATATTCTTGATATTGTTTATTTTCCATAATATAAATTTATTTATTACTTAATAGAGTTTAAATAATCTTCAAATGTTATTGCTTCTTTTCAATCTAATTTTTCTTCAATAAATTTTACTCATTCAATGGATAATCAATTTACTTTTTTAAAAGGTCACCAATTAGAAAATTTAATAAATCTTTGCTCTACAAGATAAGTAGGAGAATCCTCATTCCAAGTTCAAAATCACTTACCGGCTTCATTAAAATATTCACGTTTCATTTCTATATTAATCTGGTCTTTAAATTTTTTTGTATGTGTTATCATTGCTCAAATAAAATCATTTCACGAATTAGTATCACCCTCTAAAAAGATTATGGGGTGACATCATTCTCCTTCATTTCTTTTCGTAGCTTCAAGAATGTCTCATTTTTTAAATTCCATATTTTAATATTAAACTCTAATCCACATACACCTCCCTCGGCTTACTCCCATTGGCTGGCCCAACAACTCAGAGTTCTTCGAGTTTGAGTGTTGCCCCAAGTGCAAAAAGGAGCTTTTGGAGAGTTTTCATGGAAATATTTTGTCCTCCTGACTCTATGCGGGCAATAACTGATTGTGTGGTACCTGCTTTTTTTGCAAGTTCGAGTTGAGTGAGATCTTTGCTCGTGCGAAGATTGCGTATTTGAAGTGAAAGAACATCATTGAGAAATTGTTTTTCGTAGAGTGCTTTCAGTTCAGGATTACGAGCAAACATCTCTGCTTGATCTTGCTCAAAGGTATAATGTGGTGTCATAGGAAGAAGAAAAAGAAATAATTTATAGAATTATAGCATATATGCTATATTATCAAAATCTTTTTATAAAATCATTTTTATATTCTAGAGCTCTGTGTATATCTGTTTGTTTCAGTTTTTGGTCTTTTTTGATGATTGCATCAAGAAGAACAATATTTTCTCCTGTATAGGTAAAATAAAAGACTCGTGAGATATTATTTCCATCTCTGACTCGAAGCTCATATATCTTGTCTTGAATAAATTTTACATCATTTTCTCCAAGAAGTCCGAGAGATAAAAGCTGAATTTTAGAACGGATTTTTAGCATAAGTGAAGTATTTTTCTTTTCCAAATCTATAAGAAAATCACGCACTGGTATTTTCCCATTTTCTTTTGAATAATAGAGTATTTGCTTCATATCCTATTTTTAAAAACCTAAAAAAGGAGCATGTTGCTCCTTGCTAACTAATCCACATACACCTCCCTCGGCTTACTCCCATTGGCTGGCCCAACAACTCAGAGTTCTTCGAGAATATCAAGCACCTTGGCAGCTCGTGCATACCCGAGCCCGAGCTTGCGCTGGATGAGTGAAGTCGAACCCTTGCGTGTTTCTTTCACGATTTGGATGGCTTTTTCGATGATTTCTGGATCTTCGTCCTGGTCTCCCTCGTAACCCTCGAGGATACTCCCCTCTTTAGCTGAGCGACCATCAGCGATAGATGGATCTTGGAGATTTTTGAGCATATCGGGATCGATGGTGAGTTTGACTTGATTGACTACGGCTTCGACTTCTTCGGTCTCGACGAGCACTCCCTGTACTCGCTCTGCTTCGAGAGAACCCGTTGGAGCATAGAGCATATCTCAGCGACCGAGAAGGTCCTCTGCTCCCATCTTATCAATCACCGTTCGAGAGTCGATTTGTGACGCAACGGTAAATGCGATACGAGATGGGATATTTGCCTTGATAAGCCCTGTGATGACGTCAACCGATGGTCGCTGTGTTGCGACGATGAGATGCATCCCTACGGCACGAGCCATCTGTGCGATACGCGCGATGTTTCCCTCGACTTCTTTCTTTTGTCCTGACATCATGAGGTCAGCTAGCTCGTCGATGACGATGACGATATACGGAAGTTTTTCTGTTTTGCTGACTTTTGCGTTGTACTCGATGAGATTACGAGCATTGACCTTGGTTGCGAGATCATAGCGTCGGAGCATCTCCGCAACAGCCCATTTGAGGGCATTAAGTGCCTTTTCAGGATTGGTGATAACTGGAGTGAGCAGATGAGGAATCCCATTATAGACCGAAAGCTCCACTCGTTTTGGATCGACAAGTATCATCTTGAGCTCTGAGGGAGAAAACTTATAGAGCATAGAGAGGAGAAAACCATTCATTCCCACGGATTTTCCTGAAGCTGTTTGTCCTGCTACGAGCAAGTGAGGCATCTTGGTGAGATCTCCAAACATGAGGTTTCCAGAAACGTCTTTTCCGATAGCCAGAGGGATTTCGAGTTTTTTATTGGAAAATGCTGGAGACTCCAAAAGTTCTCGAAGTCCTACAGCCTGTCGGTCTTCGTTTGGTACTTCTATCCCAACTACCCCAAGTCCAGGAATTGGAGCCTGGATACGGATAGATTTTGCATGGAGCGCAAGAGTTAGGTCTTTTTTGAGATTGACGATGCTTTGGAGTTTGACTCATTTTGCGGGTTTGAGTCGATACTGGATGACGGTTGGTCCGACTTGGTATCCTTCCATCGAGACATTAATCCCAAACTGCAGGAGCTTTTCTTGGATTTCTATCTCTTTAGTACGAACTTCATTTTCATTGACAGCGATATTTGAGGCTCTTTTTTGCAAGAGACTTGTGGTGGGAAGTTGCCAGTTATTAAAATTGGTGACTGGAACTTTTTGTTCTCCTTTTGTTGCAGGAAGAGTTTCTTTTCAGCCAAAAAGTGAGGATATCGCTCAGCTCGCGCTTTGTGCCACAGTGACTTTTCGATCTGCTTGTCGCTCAAGCTGTAATTGTTTTGGCTGCTTCATCTTGGCAAGCATCTCTTTTTCTTTACGCAGTTCCTCGAGTTTCTTTTCGAGATCTTCTGACTCTCGTTTCATATTTTTTTCTTCTCGTTCTATCTTATGCGCTTTTGACTCTACTTGTTTGGCTTCTCTTTTGAGCTTAGATATCTGTTTTTCTGCTCCATAGGTCTCTTTGAGGTCAGCCAGACTTGGGAGAGCCTTGGTAGCTCACAGTGCGTGATGTACCACCGAAAATCGAAACAGGATATAAAGTGACGCAAAAAATAACACCAGAAAGCAGAAAAAAAGTGGAGTGCGACCTAAAATATTTTCCAGTGAGAGATACACATTAAACAGTGCCTGGTACTCTCTATCGTACCAACCGATGAGAGTGGTGGTTGATACATAAAAAAATAAGAGTCCTGTAGCACGATAGGTGTTAAAATGCAGGGTCTTTTCCTTAAAGAGAAAGAGTCCTAGGAGTATCAGTACTGGAGCAAATATCCATTTATAAAATTCTCCAAAAGCCTGAGAGAGAATTTTGAACATCTGATATCCCACTACAGATTTGGTATCTCCAATGAGAGTGATAATCCCAAGAAACAAAAACAAGAGCGCAAAAGCCATCGTTTTGTACTCCTGTGGAATACTGGCAAGCACAGATTTTTTTCTTTTAGCCACAAAAAAAGCAATTAGGTACTAATTGCTCATGAGTATATCGAAAATGTGGGGAGTTGCAAGGAGAAGGTTTAGTGAAGCGTTGATTTTGCTGGATGTCATAAAATCATATTCTCTGTTTGAATTTTAAGTTCTCAAAAACCCTTTCCATCGAAATCATAATATAATCATTTTTCTGCATCAACTACAAAGCGAAAAATTTTTTCTACTCATGCTTCCAAAATTTTATTCTCATAATCTTCACTATCTTCATCAATTTGATTTCAATGTTTATCTTTGTAAAATATTGATATTATGACAGAATGCATATGTACTATTTTATTCTTTTTTGGAAAGTAGATATGGTATAAATCTCAAAAATATCTTTGATAAAAATTATTCCTTCACCATTAATATCTTTTATACTATCAAGTGCTTGGTTAAATACGCTAACTTCATAAGTTATAATTATTCCGCTCTTTCATCAAAAACTGATTCACTTAAAGTACCTTTTTTTACTATGTACATCTCAACTCACTTCTATCTCCTTCATATGTAGTAGTACCTGTCACTCCAGATAAAAAGTAGGTGTTTTAGTATCTCCATGTATTTGAATAACTATATTTTTATCCTCAGGATATGTACTTTTCTGGAATACTTTTATATATTCGTATGAACTACTAATTTACCTTTTACCTCTAGTCGTTTTCTTGCTTTTATTTTTTCACGTAAATCGTTTATCTTATTTTCTAGTTCTATTATTGCTTCTTGTTTTTGTTCATTTTGGCTTACATCTGCAGTAACTTCTATTAAGAGTAATGTCTGTTTTACATCATCTGAAGCTTCTTTATATTTTTTTTCACTTTTTAAAAAATTAATACAATCTTGATAAAGAGAAATTTGTAATTCCTGTCATTCTATTACCATAAAATCAACTTCATCTTTAGAAAGTATTTTTCAGTTAGGATTTACAAAATATTCTTCTCTATCTTCATTTATTACATAAAAAAATCAATACATCGAACCATCTTCTACTCCATAGATTAGATTTCAGTTTTCATCAATAGGAGAGAATCATTTTGATATAAGAGAATTAAAACCAACAAAATGAGAACATTCATGATCTCAATTTGTATATGCAATAGTTGCACCTGCTTCATCTACAGTTTGATATATTCTTTCTTGAAATATAGCTACTAAGGTTTCTGAGTATGCTTGTATTCTTCAAGATATGTCTTGCCAAATAAGAATAAAACTTAACATTTGTCTTGTATCATATTTGAGTTGATTAATATTTTTGAGTCAAATAGATTTATTTTTAAGTATTACTAAAAACCTTTCTGAAGGCTCTTTACTTTCAAAGACCTCTCTTATAAATGAAAGATGTCTTGGATTAAAAATATTAAAATCCCTCGGACTGATTTGTGTACTTTCCTCTGAATTTACTTCATTCCAAAGCTCTCCATAAGCTCTTTTTACCAGTGGATTTTCAAAAAAATCACCTATCTCATCGCATCATTGGTATGACTCTCGAAGTTCTGAGTATTTTGACATATATCTTTATGATAAAATATTAGTATATGTAAATATACAAAAAAATAGATTTTTGCAAATCTATTTTTTTGTTTTGTAATAATTTTAAGCATATATGAGATAATCTTTTTGTATCATCTTTGCTGCTTTTTTTTCTTTGACTCCAAACATCTGTGAGAGTCGTGCAGTGATAGCTATTGCTTCAAGTTTTTGTACCGCAGCGAGTGCGTTATTGACTGCGAAATTATAGTTTTCAAGTGCCTCTGATACTTCAGTAGAGAGTCCAAGATCTTTTATATCAAGAGATGTTTGTGTTTGTGTTTTTTTCATAGGTATATCTTATAAGTAAAGAGTTTGGTTCGTGTGTAAAAATATTTCTAGAATTGTTTTTTGTTTTTCGTGTTACCTGAGTACCAGAGCAGATTTGCCTTGGGTTTTGAGCACTTGGGTTAAGAAATAAGCTGCTTCAGAACGTGTTATCTTTTTGTCAGGTTGGAAATAATTTTGTGCAAATTCATCTTTCCACAGAAAATCTGGTCCTACAAGGTTTGCAATAAGGGTTTCTTGTTCTTCTTCTAAATCTCTATAGTCTTTTCCTGATTTTGAATTCGTGCTTCAAAGGTATCTTTGACTGAGTTTTGCGAACTCTTCTCGAGTGATCGTTTCAAATGTTACCGTGACTTCATTTCTGAGTTTCAGTATAGTATCATCAGAAACTGTATTTTTTCTTAGAACACTTTCTATCCATCCTACTGCTTCTTTTTTCGTGATGTTTCTGTCTTCGAGAAAGTATCCATTTTTTACTCCAGAGAGAATATTAGCCGAGAGTCCTGAGATGATTTCATCATAGTAGATGTGATTTTTTACGAGTCATTTTGGAGTTTCTACCTTGAGTGTATTTTTTGTAAGTTCTTTTTTTGAGCTTGAGAGCTTCATATTTACACTTCCGGTATCAAGAGCCTTATATTCAAATACGAGAAGTCAAGCAATCGTATCTTCGTAATCAAAACTGAGTGTTTTTGTAAATTCTTCTTCGAGACATGGTCGTTTGTAAATCGCTTTTATGTCACTGAGGGTTCCTCGTTTGATACAGTAGCTTACATTTTTATCTGAACTGAGAGTATAGATTCCTTCGAAACTGCTTCGTACCATTTTATTTCCATACTGGTCTTTAAGAAGCACGATAGCCGGTATCGCTTCTGCGAGAACTATATTTTGAGAGCTATAGATTTTAGCGGATTCTACCTTTGGAGTGTCACCAGATTTTGCTACTGTTACGGAAAAGGTTTTAATTACTTTTTGTCCTATTTTAACTTGTATATTTGTATTTCCTGCTGTCTTTCCAGTAACAGATACTTCTCGAGTTCCGTCGCTGAAGTTATAGAAGCTTTTTGGAAAGATAGAGATCTTGCTTTCGTCATAGTCAAAGGTAATACTTCCTGGACTATTTCCACGAAATCCTTTTCCTCGAGCTGTTTCCACATTCATCATCATCGTTCGTGTTTCCTTTTCTGAGAGCTGAGATACCGGTTCTGTAAAGTGTATCTTATAGGCATCTAAGAATTCTTGGATTTCACGAGCTTCGATTTCTTCACGAGTCATCAGTTTTTCGCGAGATACGGTTTCAACTTTTGCTGGAGTATAGCTATCATCAGATGGGTTAGGTTTTGCGACTACTACCGTTGTGCCTGTTTTTTGTACTTGAGCATAATCACTCTTTGCTTGAGCTCTCGTTTTTGGTCCAAACCAACCAGCTCCATCATCGGTCTTTTCTTGGATGACTCCGCGAGTAAGTTGATAGTCAAGGATAGCAGATTCCACATCAGCATAGTCTCCAGTGAGTTTTCCATCATAGTATCCAAGATCCTTCATCACTTGCTGTACTTGTTTTACATTTTCGCTATTTCCATATCCATGATAGACTGTGATATCAAAGATAGATGGGAGTACGCTAGAGTTTGAAGTTGTATCAAGCTTTACTACGGTAGGAGTTGAAATATTTTTTTGATCGAGGATGGCTCCATTTGATTCAAGAAATGCAAGGGGATCTACCGTATTTTTTTGAAGTTCGTCAAAACATACTCCCTTTTCTGTAATATCATAGTATGAGTATGGACACGCACTATAATCATAATAATACGGATGAAATTTGCTTGGAAGATCGATTTGAAAATGCAGATGGTTTCCAGTAGAGTTTCCGGTGCTTCCTACTTCCCCAATTTTGTCTCCAACATCAACTCTATCCCCTTTTTCAACGTCTATTTTTGAGAGATGAGCATAGTTTGAGATGACTTTCTTTCCAGAAAGAGTATGTTCGACAGAGATATATTTTCCCCATCCTACATCTTCCCCTGCTTCAATGACTTCTCCGTCAGCAATGGTATAGACTGGAGTCCCTTTTGCCGTTGCGATATCAGTTCCTTGATGTCCTCCACTTCAAACATCCCAACCATATTTATAGCTTGATCCCCAAAGTACGGTATAGAGACGAGTATATTCGTTATATCCCCCATTTTGACTTGCATATTTGTTGTAGTCTTTTGTTTTGAGAATCGGAAGATCTTGGATACAATTTCCAGAAAGGGTATCAAAGTCCTCAAAGCGACACTCAAGAGCAGATATCTTTTTGAGAGGGTAAATAATTTCATCACTGCTTGCGTGAGAGATACGTGGAAGTATCTGAAATGCAATCATTGTTAAGAGGAGGTAGGCAGTAGATGTTTGTATTTTTGTATTCATACAATGTTTTTTAGAAATATGTGTCTCAAGAGAATGGAAAGTTTGTTTTGCTTCTTAGTTCTATTTGGTTCTTATAGTTCTATGACTGCTTCCTTTCTATATTGACATTAAATTATTTGTGTACATAATTTATTTTCTGTAATTCTATTAGAACATAGATTCAATATATTGTCAAATAATTACAATATGTTTTGATATATTTTTTTACATAAAAATATATAATGGCTTTATATAGTCATTTATCTCACAAAAAATATCTATGAAAATTTTTGAACTCAATATATGGGGAATCACCATCGCACCAAGCTACTATGGTCTCATGTATATTTTTGGTTTTCTCTATGGTCTTTGGGCAATAAAAAAAACGCAGAGATATACTCTGAAAGAGCAAGAAAATTTATTTGTGTATATCTTTCTAGGAGTAGTTCTGTGAGGAAGAATAGGATATACTTTTTTCTATGATTTCGCAGATTTTATAGCTGAACCACTCAGTATCCTACGTGTATGGGAAGGAGGGATGAGTTTTCATGGAGGTTTTTTATGAGTCTGTCTTGCTCTTATCCTCCTTTCAAAAAAATACACACTTTCTCTTTGGAGGCTTGCTGATGATATAGCGCTGATTATCCCTGTTGGATTATTTTTTGGAAGAATAGGAAATTATATCAATAAAGAGCTCTTAGGATTTCCCTATGAGTGAATTCTTGCAGTCAAGACATCAGCTGGAAGTTACTTCCCTTCTCCGCTTGTAGAAGCATTTCTTGAATGAGTAGTTATATATATAGTATTACAATATATTGCTCGTAGGCAACAATTTTCTGGTCAAATCGCGAGTCTCTTTCTCATCCTCTATGGAGTATTTCGAACCTTTGTTGAGCTTTTTATCCGTACTCCTGATGCTCAAATTGGATATTATTTTTGATTTTTCACTCAGTGAAGTTTTTTAAGTATTCCAATGATAATCATTGGTTGAGTGATGTATTATATACTTTCTCAAAAAAACTATGCCTCAAAATAAATGGAGTCTCTCTACAATACTTATACTTTTAAGTCTCGCAGCAACTATTGCTGCCACATATCAGCCAAACTTATATCAATTTGGGATGAATCGAGATTTTCTCGATCAGTGAATCTATCATATTTGGGTGATGCAATTTTTTGCTTCGCAGTTTCTTCATGCGAGTTTCTTTCATTTTCTTTGAAATGCAATTTTTATTTTGTATTTTGGAAATACTATTGAACGTGCCATCTGAGAAAAAAAATACATAATTTTTTTTATAGGAAATAGTGTATTTCTCGGACTCTTTTTAAGTTATCTCCATACCTCAAATACGTATTGAATTTCTTGATTTGTACTTGCACTCCTTACATACTATGCTCTTGCACTTTGGAAAATTTGAAATCAGGAATATAAATGAGCAGTAACTGCCATTTTAATAAATATTTTTATTGGATTTATGCCAGGAGTCAGTTTTTGGGGGCACGTTTGAGGAATGCTTGTGTGAGGAATCTATTTTCTTTTGCTACAATCTTTTCATATGAAAAAACAAAAATAAAACACTCTAAAATATTGACTTATAATAAAATAAAATTATAGTAGTATTCTACTTATTTGAAAGTATTACTATATGCTTTTAGCTAGACATTCTTTGAATTCATATATGACTGCAGCTTGGATTTCGATTTGAGCTGCTTTTTCACCTCAAGTTTCAGCTGCGCAAGATACTACTCGCTCAAAAGTAACAAATCTCATGTACTGTCATCAGGAGGTGGATATGAGTCAATATCTTAAAGATTATACCGTGAAAGCTGGAGATACTTTGTGAAAAATTGCTCAAGAACACAATTTTAAGCTCCAAGATCTTTTAGAGGTGTGGAGTTTTTTATATCCAGAGCGAAATCCAAATGCACTCAAAATCGGGGAAACTATCCCTATATTTACTCCAGGATATGAAGCTCCCTATCAGATTCAGAGTGCACAAATCAAAGCAAAAAATGATTTTGATGCTGCTAATGCTTTGTTTGAAGCAGGAAATTTTGTAGAGCTCAAGCAAAAATATGGATTTGATATATTTCCAAAAGCTCCAATTGGAATAGGAATAGAGACAAAAATGAATAACTACTTGAGAGAATTTGAGAACAACCCGATTGCATATGGTGCAAGAACGGTACTTCAGATGTATCAAAATCTCACCATTTGTGCGAATCTCTCTCGTTCTACGACTCGAGATGCCGTTGATTTGGATGACCCAAATCTTCCTGATGCTATAAAAGAACTTTTACTCGCTCAAAATATTGATGCGTGGCATTTTCATGATGCTTTTGTAGCTGCATGATATACTTCAAAATTTGATTCAAGAGCATATTTTTGAAATCTACAATCTGGTGTAAATCCAATTCGTTCTGACATGAAAGGAGAGTATGGGGAACAGATGCTT
>JAMIGJ010000081.1:0-3999 GCA_035905775.1 Candidatus Altimarinota bacterium | reverse complement strand
AATATATCCAACGCTCATAAATACTCATAGAAGCTATGAGGCTTTCTTCATCCTGCGTATTTTGAGAAGGTTGTTCTATTCCGCTTTCGCTTCAGAGCTCTTGCGTATATTGATTATATTTTTCTTCACTGATAAAAAATACGACTTCTTCTCCAGGGTTTTTTCTGTTTGCTTGCGCTTTGAGAATCTTATTTTTATATGCTTTTGTACTTTTTTTCTCAAGAATTTCTTGCGTTTCTTTAATCTCCCCCAAAGCTCGGGCATTGCTTTCCGTAAGCTCTTGAACATAAGCATAAATCTTGTATTCGGTATATTTATAACTTCCAACAAGATACAGGAGATACAGCAGTATCCCAAGAAGTGCAAGAAACGTATAACGTTTTTTCATAATTTTTGGAAAAGCAAGAGTTTTATGCTATAGTAAGAGTACTATTTTTTACTAGAGTATAATGAAAAAATCAAAAAATACATTTATTTTGTGAATTATTTGTATTATTTTTTGAGTACTTGCGTTTCAAATCTATACAGCATATTCGCATAATAAGAGAGATACGCACTCATATGTGAGTGTTGTATCTTGAGTAGTCCGTCATAACGATGTGCTTCTGAGTGTCGAGCAGCGATCTATTTTGCAAACATGAGATACAGTCTCTGTATGAGAAAAGAGTGTAGGGCTTATTGAGTGGGGAGATGGGAGTCTCACTCGTCTGGGAGAAAATACAAAAATAACGATAGAACAAAATTCCATTTCAAAAGACTATACAAAAATCCAGATATCTTTTGAACTTCTTGCGGGAAAAACATGGTCTACGGTCGTAAGTTTTCTCGGGAAAGACTCATCATTTACACAGAGTTTTCAAGGAATGGAAGCTGGAGTTCGGGGAACCATTTTCGATGTCGATCTGGATGCTGATTATCTCAATGTCAGCAGCCATCTAGTAACTCTTACAGATACTTCAGGAAATGAAATTCTTGTAGAAGAAGGAAAACCAATTCGTCTTTCTACCCTTTCACTCATAGAACTTCAAGAATTTCTCAAAAATATTCAAGATACAGCTTGGATAGAACTCAATGAAACCTATGATAGAGCCTACTTTGAAACACTCAAAGCAAGCCTCAAGCAATCATTTTTAGAAAGTCCATGAATTTTACTGCTTCTTGATTTTATTTCTCCAAAATATCGAATCATTCATGAACTTAATACCAGTGAGAGCTATGAAGCGATAGAAATACTCCTCTCTAAGCTGACTTGAAAACAAAGACCAAAAGTCTATCATGCGGTTCTTTCTCGCTATCAAGATATGAACTTTATAGAGGCAAAAGATGTACAGTTTTATAAAAGAAAGGTGTTTTTCAAAAGGGCACTTCTGGCTCTCACGGATGATCCAATCGAGCAACAACAACTCTTACAAAGCAGTAGTTTTGACCTCAAAAGTGCACTTGATATACAAGCAACGGAACAAATCACAGAAACGATGAATATGCTCTTAGAGCATAAAGAACTGTTACAAAAGGTAAATATGACCTTGCTCGAAGAAAGTTATAATCTTCTCCCCGCTTCACTGCTTGAGGATATTCAAGGAAAGATTCCTGAATTTTCGAGCATATTTTCAAATGCAGGCATCCCAGATGTCTCTTCGGAGAACTTCAAGGATATAAAAACAAAAGCAGAAGATTCGATAAAAAATTTTCTTGATGATACTGCAGGGAATATGCTTAAAAAAATAGCTCAGTAATATATGAAAATTTCTCTGAAACATTTTTCACTTCTCAGTGTGATACTCTCACTTGGAATACTGTGCTTCTTGATACTCAGTCAAGTATTTTTAGAGGTACTGAATAAAAATCTTCAAAATCAGTACTATATTCTCAAAGAGAAAATAGACCAAGAGTCAGTAAATCCTCATATTATCGTAGTAGAACTGGACGATGAAAGTTTTCAAAAAATTGGTTCTTTTCCATTTGGAAGGGAAATATATGCACAAGCTCTTGAAAATCTCTCTCTCTATAATCCCGCAGTCGTTGCTTTTGATATATTATTTTTAGATCCATCAGATCAACAATCAGATGCGAAACTTCAAGCAGCATTTCAAGAATTTCCTCAGGGAGTTCTCGGGGCTTCTATACATCCTACAGAAAAAAAACTCTCTCCTCCTATTTTTACCAGTCCAAAGTTTGGCTTTCTCTCTCCCAATATATTCTTCTGAAATAATACGGTGTATAGTTTTTCTCCGGTTTTTCAAGATAGAGAAGGAAATGTGTATGAGCATTTTACGCTTGCGATTTTACGAAGTTTTTATCAAAGTTTTTATCAAAAAGATCTCTCTCAAGAGCTTGGAAAATTTTCTGATACTCATTATCTCTTTATGGAAGATATACACTATCCACTCGCACAGAGAGACAGAGAGGAAATTTTGATTAACTTTCAGAAACCAGAACATTTTCAGCGTCTCTCATTTTCAGATCTTCTTGATCCAGTAATTCTTCAAGAAAAGGCAGATATCATAGATTTTAGGGATAGTATCGTCCTGATTGGACCTGCTGCAGAAGGATTGAAAGATGAGTTTTTTACTCCCTTATGAGTTCAATACGGAGTGTATATCCATGCAAATATCCTCAATACGCTTATATCAAAAAATTTCATTCTTCTCTTTGATAGGTTACAAGAATGGATTTTGATTTTTTGTATTGTCGTGCTTTCTGTTTGGATAAACTTAAACTATCATGGGAAAAAACTTTTTTTCTGAAATATCGCTATTGTTTTGATATTTTGGGGAATTATCCCACTTTCTATCCTCTTTGGTACGAATCTTATTTTAAATTACCCAGTGCAAATTATATTTTCTCTTTTGCTTTCGGTTGCAGCTGCAAATATCATCAAATATCTCATCGAAGATGCCAATAAGAAAAAACTCAATCAAGCACTCAGTGAATATGTAGGAAGCAACATCGCGCAAGAGATTCTCCTGGAAGAAGGAAAAATAAAGCTTGACGGAGAAGAAAAATATCTTGCGTATTTCTTTTCGGATATCGAAGGTTTTACGACCTTGAGTGAACGCTTGACTCCCGCAGAGCTCATAGAATTTTTACGAGCCTACCTCACCGAAATGACGAAGTGTATCATGCAGGTAGGAGGACATGTTGATAAATTTGAAGGAGACGCAGTAATGGCCTTTTGGGGAGCGTTTTCTCCACTCGAGTCAGAGGATTATATCAAGCTATGTGAATCTGCACTCGCACAACAAAATAAACTCACTGAGCTCAATCATAGCTGGAAAGGACTTTTCTGAACGGAGCTTCATGTACGCATGTGACTGCATGCGGGTTCTGCGATAGTGGGAAATATCGGTGCTATCGGACAAAAAATGGAATTCACAGCTCTCTGAGATAATGTAAATCTTGCATCACGACTCGAAGGAGTCAATAAATTTTATGGAACCTACATCTGTGCCAGTGAAGTAATTTTTGAACAAACCAAAGAGCTCTATTTCTATCGTTTTCTCGATGAGATCCAAGTAGTAGGAAAAGAAAAATCAGTAAAAATCTTTGAACTTCTTGGGAAGAGAGAACACGTTTCTCCAGAAGTACAAGAGATAGTGAAACGCTTTACAGAGGCAAGAGAGTTCTATACACAAAAGAAATTTCAGCAGGCCAAAACAATCTTTCAAGAACTTATAAAATTTGATGATGCCCCAAGTAAAACCTATCTTGAGCGTTGTGAACACTTTCTCACTCACCCTCCAGAAGTTGATTGGAAAGGGGTGTGGATTATGATGGAGAAGTAGGAGTTTTTTAAAGCTTAGATTCTAACAGGAGTCGCATAGATTAAGAGAAGTATGAAAGAAGATTTCATAAGGAGTTTTGTAATTGAGTCTTTTTCTCGGTCTTAAGTTTATAAGTCTCACGTAATATTTCAACTGTTTTTCAGAAATACTCGAAAAATCCATTCATTTAGGAAAGAATTGTCTCAGAAGTCAGTTTGTATTCTCATTTGTTCCT
>JAMIGJ010000080.1:0-3379 GCA_035905775.1 Candidatus Altimarinota bacterium | reverse complement strand
GCCACTAAAAAGAGTATCAAACCGAGACCAACGAAATAGGAGAGGAGTCCGAGCATACCTGTCATTCTGTCTGCAGGCAATATCGTTGCGAGGAGGAGTGTATAGGTAGGATTGCAGCTACTAAATATAGGCCCTAGCGCTGCACCGAGAAATACAGCTCACCAGATTCCTCCTTTTTTATTAGCATTCTCGAGAGATTTTTGTGACCATCTCTCAATACCTGTTATATCCATGAGCCACGGCCAGAGTTTCGGGAATATGAGTGTCAGAGAGAAGAGAACGAGAATTCCTCCAGAGACATATTCCCAGAATACTGGATCTACGTGTATAAACACAGTTGATACCTTTAGAAGAAGAGTGAAGACAAGAAGTGAAACAATCAGAGATCCTATGATGACATACGGTCTCCACTTATTTTGTCCTGCGAGACTCCCTGAGAGAATCACGGGGAGGAGCGGGAGGACACAAGGAGCGAGCACTGTGAGAACTCCTGCGAGAAAACTGAATAGAAGAATAGAGAAAAGCATAGAATTATTTTTTGAAATATGGTTTTAGGATTTTCCAGATCTGATCCCAGAGGTCATGAGACTCATCTATTTTGTAGTAGATATTGAGCCACTCTCGTCGTGTGGTGACCAAGCGAAGCTTCTTCATCTGTGAGAGAGCCTGAGAGACAACTGATGGTGAACAATTCGTCACCTCAGCGATTTCCCCTGAAGAGAGCTCTCCTGCCTTGACGAGTGCTATGAGCATCTCGAGACGACATTCGTTCCCGAGCAAAGCAAACACCTCAGCAGAATCTTGTATGATTTTGGATTGAGGAAATATCCTATCTTGGAGTTTTTTTACATCGACCATGCTATTATTTTATGAAATTATAAATTAATTGCAAGTTAATTTTATAAAAAGCTAAAATAATAACAAGTGAAAATTTAAAAACTCTCAACAATAACTGAAAAAGGATTTTTAAGGGGCAAACTGTTTGAGCGGGATGAAAACTGATATGAGACGAACTTGGCTTATAGCGAGTTTTTGCCTCTTAAATGCTTTTGGGTACTTTTTGCAGAAAAAGTACCAAATGAATTATTCTCTGGCTTGGATTCCCGCCTGCACGAGAATGACGGGAAAATTATTTCTTCCGGCAGAGAAAGCTCACTATCTTACTCCCCTCTCGACGTCCCATGGTTTCGAATTCTGTAGCGGTCTCAGGGGTGAGTTTTTTCTCGGGTTCTTCGTTATCATTTTTCTCATAAGTAAAATAGGGGGAACGAGCGAGGTGCTCATCTATCCATTCTGCGTAAGAAGCTTCATCAGTTTTTATGAGAAAGATTCCATCGGGTGCAAGGATAGAAGCAGCATCTCGGAGAAAATCGTCCTGAATCACTCGGTTCTTGTGGTGTCATTTTTTTGGCCAAGGATCAGAGAAGAGTAAATACAATTCATCCACTTCCCCTTCTGCAAATATCTCTGGTACTTTTTGTCCAAAGACTTTGAGAAGTATGACATCATCTCTCCCCTTGCGTGCCGATTTCTCGTAGGTACGGATAAGACGTTTGAATTTCAACTCTATTCCGACACATGCCATCTCGGGACGATTGCTGGCGTAGTTACTAAAGAAGTTACCCATACCTGTCCCTATTTCGAGCATGAGCTTCTCTTTTCAGAAAAATTCTTTCCACTTTCATTTTTTGGCATGCATTAATTCCTCATCAGAATAAATATGCGGATGTTCGGCAACTTTTTGGATGTAGATATTCTCGTACGGCATAGGTCAGATACTATAGAGAAACAAGATTTGGCAAATTCTAATACTATATATTACTCATTTTTTGAAATATGCCTGGTGTGAAAAATTGTCTTCAATTAAAAGGATATTATACTTTTTGAAATATTTTATCTTTTATTCTATGCCCTCTTTTTTTCGTCTCGCTCTTGCAGCGGTAGTGGTATTCAATACTTTTTGAACCACTTTTGCTCTCTCAGCAGAAGATACTATGCTCCAGTCTGTTTACAAAGTAAAAGTCTACGATACAGAGAGCATCGGGGGTAATTATGTTTTTATTGGATGGTGAAGTGCAGTCCTCCTAGACAGTAAACGTATAATTACAAATGCTCATGTCGTACTCAATCACAACAATCATACACCAACAGGAAAATATGAAATTTGCCGATCAACTCCCGAAAAAAAAGATCCAGAGTGTTTCACTACAGGTAAGCTCATCTCCTATGATACAGTGGCAGATTTAGCTGTATTGGAATTAGCAAAACCAGTCACAGGAGCAAAAAAACTCGCTTTTGGAAAAACTAAACTCTCCATAGGTTCCAAGGCTATCGTCTATGGATATCCTGACATAGGGGGACTCAGTATCACCCGTACTGAATGAAAGATTGGTGGTATGGAAAATGATTCTTACAAATTTGACGGAACAATCGATAGTGGCAATTCTGGTGGTGGAGCATTTGATTCAAGTGGGAAACTCATCGGCATCCCTTATGCTGTTCGATCAGAAAATGGTATGATCGGCTACATAATACCTCTCACGACAGTGAATGATTTTCTCGCTGGGAAAACTGACAATATCGAGGAATACTCTGGTGACGTTCCTCTCACTTTCACTAATTATATCAAAAAAATACAGGCTCTCTACCGAGATACGAATCTCCTCCAAACAAAAAATATCATTATCAAAGATGCTGGTAAGGCAGGCTTTACGCTCAAAGGAGTGAATCAGTCAATAGATGGGACAATATTTGATTATTTTTTCCTGGATAAAAATGGTCGTGTTTCACTCTCAGTAGGCTGTTCAAAAGACGCATCAACCAAAAAAACATCACTCGATATCACGCAAGAATCCTATACTTGGAAAGATCATGCTACAGGATATGTCCGTTCTGGAAAATTCATCGATACAGCAGAAACAATTTTCCTCTCAACTGTTCTACCTAACAAGGCAACCAACGGCATCAAAGCGATGCAGTCAACTATTCTCTACAAAAAAGCTCCTACATGTACCTCACAAATTTACGTCACAGATTCCAAGAAAGATAAAACTCTCTACGAAAAAGCACTCACAGTCGCAAAAAATATCAAATTCATAAATACTCCACAACTATCTACGAGCTTTACGTCATCATTTTTCACTGCAAATACTCTCCCTGAATTTCTCTACCTCTCTGAAGAGTTCTCATACGAAGACTACCTGATTGCGCCTGGTGTAATTTTTGCTTTTGATAAGGAGAATGGTGCTTATTCTCGTGTAGAAATAGGATCTTATGAAGATGCGACCGAATATATGAATGTCGACTACGAAGATAATTATTACGAAGGCACTGACACATCGTACCAGACATTCCTCTCTCGTTACACCGTCGTCGGCGA
>JAMIGJ010000079.1:0-24106 GCA_035905775.1 Candidatus Altimarinota bacterium | reverse complement strand
TCCTTATATTACGATTTCTCCAACATTTTCGATTTGTCCTGTCCATGGATATATTTCAGGAGAACATGACTTTTGTCCAAAATGTGATGAGGAAATGGGCTATCATGGAACAAAATTTGATATGCAAACACGAGAAAAATATACCGATGATCTCCAAAAACGAGAAGCGCTAAGAATTTCTAATATATAATTTTATTTTCTTATTTTAATACCTATGCAAGCAGAAAATAGTTCAAGAACTCCATGTCAAATTTATACTCGAGTTATGGGATATCATAGACCAGTAAGCAGTTTTAATATTGGGAAGAAAAGTGAATTTTATTCCCGAAAATATTTTAAAGAACTAGGAGGAAATAGAGATTTTATTCAAAAATACGGATCATAATGAACATTTCAGGGATCGTTCCTTTTTCTTTAATAGAATATCCAAACACTATTTCGTGTGTTATATTTACTCCGGGCTGTAATTTTCGCTGTGGATATTGTCATAATAGTGAATTTGTTCTTCCTGAAAAACTTCGTATTTTGCAGGAAACGTTTATTCCACAGGAAGCTTTTTTCAATTTTTTGGAAAAACGAAAATGAAAATTGCAAGGAGTTTCTATTTGTGGAGGAGAGCCCTGTATGCAAAAAGATATTCTAGATTTTTGTGTAAAAATAAAAGAAAAGGGATTTCTCGTAAAACTCGATACAAATGGGAGTTTTCCGGATGTGTTAGAAAAACTTCTAGAAAAAAAAGTGCTGGATTATATTGCGATGGATATAAAACAAGAAGATGCCTTTTTAGAAAAAGTCATAGGAGGAAAAACGTCTCTTGAAAATATGAGAAAAAGTCGAGAAATAATTCAAAATTCAGGAATAGACTATGAATTTCGAACGACTCTTATTTCTGGAATTCATAGCCTTGAAAATATGAGAGAAATTGCAAAAACGATTCCGCATGCAAAAGCCTATTATCTTCAGAATTTCCGGCCTTGAGAAACGCTTGATCCAAATTTTTGTGGAAAATCTTTTTCTTTTGAAATGCTCAAAACTTTTCAAAATGCAATTGCTGAGTATACTCCAAACGTTCAGATTAGAAGTTAACTTTTTTCTATGTATTGCGTTTCGTGTAATAATCTTGATACGAGTGTGTTAGATTCACGTCTTTCTGGAGATGGAAAAATTATTCGTCGACGAAGACAGTGTAATGTGTGTGGATACAAATTTACCACTTTTGAAAGTATTGGAATTATTGATATTCTGGTGGAAAAATCTAACGAAAAACGGGAAAGATATAACAGACAGAAACTCGAAGATTCTTTGATGCGTGCTTGTAATAAGCGAAATATTCCCATAAATCAAATCTATGATATTGTGAATCGATTTGAATTGGAGTTTTCTGGGAAAAATACGATTCGCTCAAAAGAAATTGGGAAATATATTCTCCCTCGTCTCAAAGAGTTAGATGAAGTTGCGTACATTCGCTATGCTTCCGTAAATCTTAACTTTGAAAGTGCACAGGATTTTCTTCGCTTTATTCGAACTGAACTTATTCCAGAAGAATCAAAGGGATATCTTGAACTATAAAAAAATACTTTGCGATTCAAACAAAGTATTTTTTTGTAGGAGGAAACTTGAGGGGGAAGTTTATATTTTTTTTGAATTATCTGTATAAAAGAGTCAGATATCTTTATTTTTTTCTTGAATGATTTCATTTTTTTCTGAAGCGAGTTTTTCTTGCCAAATTGCATATTGCTCTTCTTTATACCATTTTCCCCAAGTGTTGACTATACAGTCTTTGAAACTTTTCTCGATAAGATGTATGATAAAATCGAAGTCTCAAGAGTAGCATTTCGAAAATGGTAGTTCATTATTTCACCAATTTATCGATATAGAGCACTCCATTGAGATGATCGATTTCGTGCTGGACGATGACAGAGGCAAGCCCGGAGAGTTTGAGGATTCGCTCTTTTTGTGTTTCGTCGTAGTAGCGAAGCTTGATATCCTTGTATCGCGCGACAAAGCCTTTTTTGGTTTTCGGGAGAGAGAGACATCCTTCCTCGATATTACAGGTGGTTTCAGACGACGTTTCGAGGATTTCTGGATTGAGCATCATAATGGTCGAAAAATTTTCATCTTCCCAATCACGAAGCAGACTCACAACGATGAGACGTTTCGCAACTCCGATTTGTGGTGCAGCAAGTCCCACTCCTGCATTATCAGGATTTTTGATGTAGTCACGCATTTCTTGTCCGAGTTTCACATATTGTTTCCACTCTGACTTTTTAATCGGTTCACACACAGTTCGTAGGATGGGATTTTCTTTTCCCGTTTCGATATGCAGCATACTTCTAGCTAAAAATATATAAACGTATTATATGGAAGCAGAGTATTTTTCAATAGAATTCTTTATTTTTTAAAAACATAAAATAATATTTCGTCAAGAAATACTTTTCATTTTCTCGTATTTGCTTTTTGCGTCGAAGCATTTTTTGTGCTATCGTGAAAGAAAGTACTTTATAACACTTTGTATGAAACACACACTCCATAAGATACTTTCGGCTTTCTTGCTGATGTTTTTGCTCTCTTGAGTTTTGGGTTCAAGTTTTGTAGCCTTTGCGGCAACGACGAGTAAAAAAGATGATCCGGTCTATACAACGCTTCGAACCATAGATTTGGGGACCTTTAATGAGTATCGATATAAAATCACGGAACAATTCTTTGTTTTACGAGAATATTTTGAAGTGAATGATAAAATGGATATCAGAACCCTTCAAAATATCGCAAAGCTCGCGGATACGGGATATAAATATCTTCCCAATAACCTCAAAAATCAAAACTATCTTCGAGAACTGCTTATCCAAATTAAAAAGTGAGTCAATGCTCCAGAAGATGAAATCATCTATAATGAGATTGTAAAAGCACTTGCAGCGTATCTTGAAAATGTAGATATCAGCTCTATTAGTGGGGAAATTGAAGCAAATCCACTTTCTGGAAATGCTCCTTTGACCTCTACTTTTCGAGCAAAAGTACAAGATCCAACCGGAACTCAAATCCTCTCAGGAAACTATACCTGGTGGATAGACAGCAATGGAAAGAAACTCATTCTCGGTCGTGGACCATCGCTCAATTATAGTTTTAAAGAAGAAGGGAAATATACTGTATTTCTCGATGTAACTTCTAGTCATAAAAATGCAGAATGATACACTGATGTCCTTCCATTTCGAGAACGAATCGAAGTCAATGTCAATGAAAAAATAGCTTCGGTACTGATTAAAGTCAATGGTGATACGGTGAGTGAAAATCAAGAAATGAAGTTTACTCCTGCAGCAGCTGACTATGGACTCGTCTTTGATGCAACCAGCTCAACTCCAACTTCTGGAACGAGATTTGCGAAAACCGAGTGGGACTTTGGAAACGGAGTCAAGAGAGTCTATAATGGATCTCCAAAAATCGAACGAGTACGATATGGACTTCAAGGGGATTATACCGTGACACTTCGATTGACAACCAATGAAGGGAAAACCGTTACCAAATATTTTTCACTCTTTATCCGAGATCCAATTGCGACGATAGAAGTCAACAGACAGGACGGATATATCGGAGACAGTTTTACATTTTCCGCAAAAGCATCCGCATTTTATAAAGATTTGAACTATAATTGGGAAATTCTCGATATAGAAAATGATAAACTCATATATCAAAAAACAGATAAGACGATTACCTATGAGTTTACGGATAAGGGAAGATATAATGTACAACTCAAAGTACGACGACCTTCTGGAGAACTCGATCAAGATAATCGTATCGTCTATGTAACCTCTCAAGATCCGATAGCAGAGTTTGAAACACGTATTCCTGCAGCCAATAAACCCAATAGAGTATTTTTTGATGCAACGAGATCTTATGATCCAGACAAGAGCGATGATGGACTTCTGAAATATGATTGGTTTATCAATGGAAATAAAGTAAATCTGGAACAATCTAACGGCAACGGATCAACGGGATACTATGTATTTGACAGTGTCGGAACACAAAGTGTGGTTCTTGAGGTTACTGATCCAGATGGTATTATGGTGAGTAAAAAGCAAAATGTCGAAATTACCTCTATACTTTCAGTAGAAGCATTTGCCTTCCCGCGTGTGGTACAACGAGGAAATCCGATGAAATTTGTTGCACAGTCTCCAAAAGCTACGGTCTATGAATGGAATTTTGGTGATGGTATTACCTCTGGAGGAAATAAGGACAGTGTCGTACACAGTTATGAAAAAAGTGGTTCGTATGATGTACAACTCAAAGTCTCCGATAGTGAAAATACCAGTAATACCTTTACTACGAAAGTATATGTCGCTGACTCTGATGCTCCATTTGCCCTTATTACCCCAACTCTCAACTCTTCTGAAAATCTCGTATATGCAGCAGATGCATGTAATGGAAAAGGAGGATATCTCGCAGATAGGACGCAAGCGGTGATGTTTGCAGCGAGTGAATCGATAGATATTACGGGTGAAAATACAGGACTCGATTATTCTTGGAAGATTGGAAATTCAAAATTTTCTACCGCAGCGAGTGTGAATCATCGTTTTGATGAAATCGGATGTTTTCCGGTAAAACTTACGGTAAAAAGTCAAAAAAATGGAAAAACACATAGTTCAGAAATGAATGTGGATGTGAGAAATCTCGCTCCGACCCTCAGTTCTGTATCGGTACAGGTTGAAAATCCTGATGCAGACCCACTGGTGATACGAGTGAATGCTTTAGGAGCTACTGATCCCGATGGAGTGATACAATCCTATCTGTGGTACTACTACACCGATATCGATCCAACTCCACAGGATTTCCGAGCAACTGTTGGCCCTTCTACTGCATTTGTTATCCCAAAAATTACAGGAAATTATTATTTTGTAGCCATTCTCAAAGACAATAATGAACTCCGGGTTAATTCTGAAGAAATAACTGGGTCTCGATACTTTACGACGATAACAGGGGATAATATCAATACTCCAATTATTACCCTCGCGGTGAGTGATAATACGACTATTATTGGAGAAGAAGTGACTTTTACTGCAAATGCAAGTAATATCCTCGGGCAGAAACTCGAAAAGGATGTAGAATATAGTTGGGATTTTGATGGGGATGGATTCTATGACACACAAAGTAAAACTCCAAGTATCTCGTATATCTATCGAAAATCAGGAGAATTCTATGCAAAAGTAAAAGTAAAATATAAAGGGGTCAGTAGTACGAGAAATATTACCATGAATGTGAGTAATAAGCTCGTTGCAGATTTTGATTATATTTCTGTAGGAAATACCTTTATCTTCTTTGATACTTCATCAGGACTCGTAGAAAATCGAGAGTGGACACTCCCAGATGGAACGAAAAAAACAGAAAGCACCTTTGAATATACATTTAGCTCAGGAAATGCTGCAGATAAAGTAAAACTCAAGGTAACAGAAGGGACGAATGTGAAAGAAGTGGAAAAAGAAATCACGAAAAATTTTAAAAATATCATCAAGGCACGAAAGGGAGGGCTTGTTGTATTTAGTTCTCCAGAAATACCTGAAGATGGAAAAATAATCCTCGATGATCCAAGTGAGTGAGTATTTATCTATATGTGAGAAAGTGAACAGTCGACAGCAAGCTACGCGATAGACTATGATACAGAGCATGACTCTGATCTCAATGGAGGAAAAGATGATGATGAAAATAATAAGGGAACAGCAAGCTATATCTCAGGAAATGTGACAGAAATACCTCTCTCACAATATAAAACTCAAAAAGTGAGACTCTTTCTCAAAGATGAGTCAGGTCAGATTACGGCTTCAGAGGATTTTACGATAGAAAAAACCTATATTACCCAAGAAGAAATAAATCCAGATACGATTATTTTTGAATGAGTTACTGAGTCAGAAAAGCAAAAAATTGAGACCCTCAAAACGCTCTTGATGCAATTACCACAAGAACAAAAACTCAAAGCACTGAGTTTTGTACAGAAACTCCAAGAGAATTGGGCTGATGATACTGAAAAAACTCGTACGATTCTTGATTTTGAAAGCTATATCTTTGAGCTTGGACTCAAAAATGAAAATGAAATTATTTCTCTGCTTGAATCACTACTCGTAGAAGGACAAGCAGATCAAAGTACGAAACAAATTACCTATCAAGCGCTCGTAAATCTGATACCAAAAGAGATCGTATGTACGGTTGAATGAGGAACGTGTTATGATAACTTGCTCTCAAAACTTGAGGATATTCGCAACTCAGATGATATCGAGGCAAATAAGATACTCGGAAGTGAGATACTTACAGTTATAGGAGCGACTGACTTGATGACCACAGAGCAAAAACTCGATTTTAAAGCAATACTGTATACCTTTGTCTATGGAGATGTAGAATCTATTCCAGAAACAGAAAAACAAGAAGTCATCAGTGAAACCCCTGATACTTCAGGAGGACTTTCAGCACTTATGGGAATTATCGTTCTCATTGCAAAGATACTTTGAGGGATACTGGCATTCTTTCTGCTGGTGATAGGTATTTTCTTTGCAGCATACAAGATATTCAATAAAGATGAAAATCTGAGTTTTACAGATTACATCAGCAGAAAGACGAGTTTTGAAAAAACAGATGTTTCACAAAATAGTTCAGGAGTACAGGATGATATCCTTGCAGAATTTTTAAATGATACTCCAAAGGCTGAAGCATCATGAAGTACCCAGACACCAAAAGTTGATCCACTTGCGGTGACACAAACTACTGAAAAAATAGCAGAAACACCAGCGGTAAAGGAAGAAGTTCCAGATTGGCTCAAAAGTACTTTTTCAAACAATACTCCTTCAGTAAACTCAACTCCAGAAATTTCACAGGAGCTTCCAAAAGAATCTCAGCTTTCTGAGATGATTCCTGAAAAAAATATTCAAGCTGAAGTATCGGATTGAGTCCCTCCTGAGTCTTTAGATATTCCGAAAGTCGAGGAAAATACGGTGACAGATATTCAAGAGGAAAATATTCCAGATTGGTTGAAGGGAAGCTTTACTCCAGAGACTTCTTCTCAAACGGTTTCAGACACTCAGATTCCAGTACAAAGTGCTCCAATTGAAGCACCTATAGCTGATATTTCACAAACTTCTGCGTGAGATATTTCTTCTATCCCGCAAACTCCGGTAGCAGAACCAATTGCAGTAGATGTACCAGACTGGCTCAAAGGAAGCTTTGACCCAAATCCAGTTCCAGAAGTTGCTGCTGAAACAGCAAGCACAGAAGCCCTTCCAAAAACTTCTCCGGTACCAGAAGCAGTTGCTTCTCAGACTGCAGAAAAGAAAAGTATATCTGCGAAAAAAACACCTGCAAAGAAGGAAAAAACTGAGAAAAAAATTGAGAAGAAAACTCAGAAAAAAGAGGAAGATACCGCTCCAAAAAAAGCAGAAGAACTTTGGGATGATGGAATGAAGATTCCAGATTGGCTCAAATCTGATGATACGTAAAACTAAAAACTCTTTCCAATTATTGGAAAGAGTTTTTTCTTGGGATAATATTTTGTTTTTTAGAGGCTTCTTGATATAATACATACAAGTTATTTTTCATAATAGTATAGATTCGTGGACCAGTTTAAAAAAGAAGCTTTTGATTTTTTAAAAGATATTATCATCATTGTGGCAGTCGTATTTTTTATACGTACTTTTTTGATGATGCCCTTTCAGATTAACGGACAATCGATGTATACTCCCTACTATGATAAGGAGTTTATTATTGTAGATAGGCTTTCGTATCGTGAACTTCCTGTATTTGGAGCGATACGTGAGATTGAGCGAGGAGATGTGGTGATATTTGCTCCAAAAGTGAGCGAAGAGCGAAAATATTTTATAAAACGAGTGATAGGACTTCCTGGAGAAACCCTAAAAATTGCGGGAGGAAGAGTATATCTCAAAGATTCCCAAACTGATATATTTCAAGAACTGGAAGAAGGATATTATCTGTCTGAAGAAAGTAATAAGAAAACCAGTGTGCGAGGAGATCAAAGTGAATATGTCTATGAGATTCCACAAGGAAGTTATTTTGTGATGGGGGATAATAGAAATCACTCTACTGACAGTCGAACCTGTTTTCAAAGTTGCGCAACACGAGAAAATTATATCACTCCAGATGCGATTGTGTGAAAGGTATTTCTTGATTTAGGATATTTTAACTTTAGAGATTTTTCTTTTATGCATCCTGATTTAGGGATTTCTACTCTTCCAAAATTTTTTGGTTCGAAAGCACATGCGCAGTACTAGTATGGACTGATTTTTTTTCATAGATAAACCGAGTGGTATCACCAGTTTTGCGGTCCTTCGCGAAATGCGAAGGATTTTATGAGTCAAAAAAATAGGACATAGTGGGACCCTTGATCCTCTTGCAACTGGAGGACTGCTTGTTGCCACTGGAAATTATACAAAACTTATCCCGTATGTGGAAAAAGATACAAAAAGCTATTGTGCGACGATACGTCTCGATGGAGTTTCAGCATCCTATGATAGCGATACTCAAGTAACCTTTCTTTCAGATCTAGAGCAAAAATCATTTCACGAGAAACTTTCTTTGGCTGAGATAGAGAGCGTGTTTCAAAGATATTTTTTCGGAAAAATACAGCAAATCCCACCAAAATATTCTGCACTCAAAATCGATGGAAAACGTGCCCTTGATCGAGTCCTTGCAGGAGAAGATATCGAGATGAAAATCCGCGACGCAGAAGTACTCTCCTATAATATCAAACATTTTCACTATCCTGAACTTGTAGTTGAAATTTCGGTAAGTGCAGGGACGTATATCCGTTCTATCGCGCACGATCTGGGGCAGATACTGTGAACTGGAGGCTACCTCATAGCCCTTCGTCGCACAAAAGTCTGACATCTCGATATTACCGAGGCTACGACACTTGAAGCGCTTTCTGCAGAGAGTACTCTTGATATTCAAAAAATATTTCCAGATCGAGTCTATGATTTTTCAGATGAGGCAGTGTATCTTCGGCTTCAAAACGGTCAGCGAGTTGCGGGAGATTTTCCATTTCCCAACAACCAAGATATATTCTTGAGTCATGACACAAAAATCCGCTCTATCGTCGAATATAAAGAGTGAGTTTTGCATCCGAGAAAAAAAGTTATATAAAAATTTGCGCTTTTAAACTTTTTTTATACAATACACAAGCTTTTTGAAAAATGAGGTATTAGCTCAGTAGGTAGAGCAGCTCCCTTTTAAGGAGAAGGTCCTGGGTTCGAGCCCCGGATACCTCACCATTTTACAAAAAAATATAAAATCCTATAACACTCGTATTACTTTCTCACACATTTGTATGTACAGCAAAGAAGAGCTCAGAGCAAGACTCACCCCAGAACAATATAGAGTGACACAAGAGTCTGGAACCGAAAGACCCTTTAGTAGTGAGTATGAAACGAACGAAGAGGAGGGGATTTACGTCGATATTGTGGACGGAACTCCGCTTTTTTCCTCATTGGATAAATATGATGCTGGTTGTGGATGGCCGAGCTTCACAAGGCCGATAGATGCAGCAAATATCTATGAAGAGTTTGATGATACCCTTGGGATGAGACGAACAGAGGTTCGCAGTGAAGTGGCAGACTCACATTTAGGGCATGTTTTCACCGATGGTCCTCGAGACAGAGGAGGTTTGCGCTATTGCATTAACGGAGCAGCTTTGAAATTTATCCCTCGAGACGAACTGGAGGGAACGCAGTATGAGAAATATGTGCACTTATTTCAGTAAAAAATATAAAGTATGAGTACAAAAAAAGCCTATGTCGCAGGAGGATGTTTTTGGGGATTCGAAGAACTCTTTCGTAAGATTCAAGGAGTCGTAGCAACGGAAGTTGGATATATGGGAGGTCTCAATGATGAACCCACCTATCAAGATCATCCTGGCCATGCTGAAGCACTCGAAATCACCTATGATACAAGCATGATAGACTATACCCATTTGCTCGATTATTTTTTTCGCTACCATGATCCTACCACTCGTGATAGACAGGGAAATGATAGAGGAAGCTCGTATCGCTCTGCGATATTTTATCAAGACGAAGAAGAACTTGAAATTGCAAAATGATTCATCGAAAAAGTAAATAATTCTGGAAGATGGATGTGAGACGTAGTGACAAACCTTGAAAAACATGAGAAATTCTGGCCAGCAGAGAGCTATCATCAAGACTATCTCCAAAAAAATCCTCACGGATACACCTGTCATTACGAAAGATGGGGAACATATCTCTAAAAAAATAAAAATCCTGCAAAGGATTTTTATGTTTCCTTCCTCAAACTCACATATAACATCCGAAACATCTTCTTGTGAAAATCACACAGTGCCTGATGTTCGATGATGATACTGCTTTCGGTCGTAAAATCGATATAGGCAATTTTGTTGCCGTAGAGGGTGAGAGAGATGTTATCAGCAAAGTCATCAAACTCTTTGGGGATCGTCATCACTTCTCGCTCTAAACGAGGAGTTTTTTGGGATGCTCCGAGTTCAGACATGATGACGTAGCGCTCAAGCTGCTTTTTATCCCGCTTTTCGCGATAGTTTTTTGGGAGATAGTGATTTGCGAGACGCACATCTTTTTCTGAACTGATACGATAAAAGATATCTCCTTTTCCAAGGGTATTAATAATATCAGAAAATACGAACGTGATAGCTTTTTTTCCCTCTTGATAGAGGACTTTTGGTTTTTTTCCGAGATACGAGTATTGCTCCTGTAACTGCTCGATATGTGCCTGTTGCTCGTCTTTTTGTGCTTCATAGCGATCTTGGATTACCTGAGGATTATGTGCGATGTAGTACGTTCTTTTTCCTCGGTGTATCTCTCCGATAAGCCCCATTTCCAGAAGCAATGGGAGCTGTCTATAGACCTCCATACGATGACAGAGCATCGTTTTTGCCAGTTCTGCGATATTCATTTCTCCATATTCGATAAGACACAGATAGGCAAGAGCTCCTTTTTCTGGAACTCAGATTCCTTTGAGAAGAGGAATATATTTGTGCATAGTGTCACAATAAAGTTATATATTTATGTAGGTATTATAATCATTTATAGAAAACAAAAAAATATTTTTTCAAGATATATTTGTGACAGATATGTTCTATATTATAGTATTTTTTCAAAGCTCCTCTATACTGCAGGAGCTTTATTTTTTAATTCTTTATATATGGAAGCAAAAGTAATGCTTGAAAAAATTCTACGTTGAGGAGAATTTTCTCCCGCGGAACAAATAGAAGCCTTAGGACTTATTCGTGCACGAGCAACAGAATCTGAAAGTTTTGATTTTCTCATGAAAAGAAATCTTCTTTCTGTGGAAGAAAAAATAGAATTACTGAGAAAACTTGTGAGTGAATCTGCTCAAAAAATATTGCTCGAAGAATATCTGATTGCCAGTATGTGAATGAGAGAAAAAGTAGATGTAACTCTTAGAGCAAAAGATTGTCGAGATCCAGATACAAATATTTCTAAATTTCTGAGAATACTAGGAGCTCAAGATATACAAATAAGTTCAGATTTTCCTGGATATAATGAAAGCTATGAAGGTACCACTCGAGTGCGTTTTCGTGTCTAATTTTACTTTTTTATTTTTATACTATGAATGCAATACTAAATTTATGAGATTACAAAGCGCTCGAACGAGCAGAGCATATTACTCCGGATGATGTACTTCATAAAGTAACTCAAGAAATTCTAGAACTTCTCGAAGCTGAAAAATCATGAAACATATCAGAAGCCTCGGCTGAGGCAGGAGATGTGCTTATAAATATCCTTTCTTTTGCTGCTGAGTTAGGAATAGATATCAATCCCGAAGAAATAGGGCGAGGAGTAAATTGAGAAATCATTCCACTCTTTCAATCATGGAATGAAAAAATACAAGCTCTGCGAGGACGATACTCGAGAAAACAATCCTCTCCACAGGAAGTGGAATCTCTTACAAAAACTTTTCTTGCACAGGTTTTAAGCTATACTGCTCCTGAAACTCGACTCAGTGATATTATAGCTTTATCTACTCAAAAGCTTATGGATCGAAAAAATGCATATAAACCGGACATAAATATCAAAGATTATATTGCAAATTATCCAGATTTTCCCAAAGCAGGAATACAGTTTAAGGATATTTCTCCGATACTGAGAAGTTCTGATGCGATGCGCTATGTCGCGCATGAAATGGCAGAATCGTGTCGTGGGGCAGACGTGATAGTCGCACTCGATGCTCGAGGATTTATCTTTGCTCCACTGATTTCTCAAATACTTGGAATCCCATTTGTGATGCTTCGAAAAACTTGAAAACTTCCAGGAAATACAGAAAGCTATAGCTATGATTTAGAGTATGGATCTGCAACTATTGAAATCCAAAAAGATGCCCTCATAGCAGGTCAAAAAGTCGCGATAGTAGATGATCTCCTTGCAACAGGTGGAACAGCGCTTGCAGCTGCAGCACTGGTAGAAAAGCTTCGTGCAGAAGTTCATTCATGTAACTTTGTGATTTCTCTCGATGATGCATTTCTCTGCGGATTTGAGACTCGCAAAGAGCTTACAAAGTATAAATGCAGTGCAGTAGTTTCCTATTCTTAATCTAAAATTCTATTTATGAATAAAACACTCATCGTTCATCCAAATTTTCAAGAACTCTGAGAAAAAATTGCAGAAACTCGAAGAATGAATTTTCCCCAGGTAGATTTTAAAAGTTTTCCAGACTCTTGGCCAAATCTCTTTGCACATAGGGTGAAAGAATCGATAGAACATCATGATGTGACCTATATCGGAGATTTTTCCAAGCCTGAAGACCTTTTTATCCAGTATGCCTTGATGCGCTGAATCCTCGACTATTATGCGGGGAAACTCCGTGTCATTATGCCCTATTTTCCAGTTGGGACGATGGAGCGTATTGCTGAAAAAGGGGAAATCGCAACGGCAAAATACTTTGCTGATATCATGAGTCATATGCCCGAGGGAAGATCAGGAAAGACTAGCATCCATACCTTTGATATCCATGCGCTCGTCGAGAGATTTCTCTTTGATAGTTTCAAGGTTAATGCAGAGATGCATACAGCCATGAATCATGTACGAGAAATCGCAAAGGGAAAAGTCATAGTCTTTCCTGATGATGGAGCACATAAGCGTTTTGGAAAAGATTTTCCTGACAATGAAATCATTATCCTCTCAAAAGTCCGTGAGGGAGAAATCCGAAAAATGACTCTCAAAGAAGGAAATCCCGAATGAAAAGATCTACTACTCGTAGATGATCTCATCCAATCGGGAAATACCCTCATCGAAGCTGCAAAATTCTTGCGAAGCCTTGGAGCAAAGTCAGTTTCTGGATATGCAACACATGGAATTTTTCCAGGAGAATCGCACAAAAAACTTTGTGAACACCTTGATACCCTCTACGTGACAGACTCTATTCCAACAAATATTGCACGAGCAAGCGAGCTACCAAATATGCACATTATCAGCTTGCAAAAAGATTTTGAGAAGATTATATTTGCAGAGTAAAGATAAAAATCTCCCGCTTGGGAGATTTTTATCTTTTTGTGGCAATTACTTTTGCTACTTCATCTTTTGTAGGTTGGATGATTTTTGTATCTGGAGTAAAATCTAATTTTCTTGATTTTTTTGGATAATCTTTATCTTGAAGAATGTATTTCAAAATCGCAATCATTGCTCTTTTTTTATCTATCGTTTTTACATTCATGAAGGGGATTCATGCTTGTTCATAGAGTGGGGACAGTATCGTTCTTTGTTTTAGAATCTTCCCATGTTTACCTACAGCCTTTTTGTCACTTTCAGAAAGTCGATGACTTCTTAATGGGTCTTCTCAACGTTCTTTGAGTCTTTGTTTTTGTTCTTCTTTGGTTATATCAAAAAAGAATTGAGTAATTTGAAGTCAATCGTATTGCTCCAAAAATCTTTCCAGTTCAGGTACCAGGGTTTCTAAAAATTCTTCATATTGTTCTGGTGTACAGTATCAGTAGAGGTGTTGAACAAACGCTCTATTATTCCAAGTCCTATCCAAAAATACAGTTCTTCCAAGTCCTGGCATTGATTCTTGTTCATATCTTTGCGTAATTTTCATTGCATTTTCTCAGGCATTTGGAACATCAAGAGAAATACGTTGTAAAACACCGTTATTAGCAAATTGAGTTGAAGGATTTGTAAGTTCAGTACTAATGGATGTTTTTCTTGATCCATCAAAACCATCGATTCAAAAAATATTTCTTTTTCCTTCAATAACTGTATGGAGTAAAAATTTTTTAAATTCATATTTTAATCTTTCAAGTTCTCCATATCAATGTGATTGAAGAATTCTTTCAGGGATATCTTTATACATATCGTTGTAATATTCCTTAGCACTATCAACAGTTCTATCTGAAATAGGTTTTGAAAAATCTACCATATTGTGTCAGTATTTAATTCTAATAAAGTACTTATACTTATATTTATATATATGTCAAATATAAAAAATATTTCATAAAATACTTTTGGATTTTTTAAGGTTTCAAATTATAATCAGTCACGTATTTTATATATTAAGAGAAATAATTATGGAACTAACCAAAGATAATTTTCAAGCAGAAACGGCTTCTGGACTCGTACTTGTGGATTTTTGGGCAGAGTGGTGTGGTCCATGTCGGGCTATGATGCCAGTTCTTGCACAGTTTGAAAGCAATACAGGAGTAAAGGTAGGAAAAGTAAACGTCGATGAGCAAGGAGAACTTGCAGGGAAATTTCGAGTGATGAGTATTCCAACCTTTCAGATGTATAAGGACGGAAAACTCGTAGAACAATTTGTAGGTGGACGATCTCTTGCTGATCTTGAAGCACTCGTTGCAAAGCATAAGTAATTTCTAAAAATATAAAAACTTCCTTCCTAAAAGGAAGTTTTTTTGTCACTGTTTTTTGTATGACACGTTTCTATCAGTACGAACTTTTATTATTAAATAGTATGTATGAAAAAAACAATCTGTATTCTTGCTCTCTTGAGTATTGGTATTTTCTCTCAGGTAGGGGCAGTGATGCAAGCACAAAATACCTATGATACGTTTGAAGCTTTTCAGGCAAGTGGAGATGCTCCTATTTGTAAAGTGGTAAGCGATGGATGTAATGAGTGGAATTTTATAGATGGAGAGAAAGGAGATCCGATAAAAGCATGTAAGCTCACCGCAGACTTTGAGTACTCATGGTCATGTGCTGAGTATCAGGATGGAATCATGTTCCTTCAAGGAGGAACACAGGAAGATATGATGTATAGTGATCCGCTTACGGCACAAGAACGTACCGTACATAATACACTCAGCAGTGAGCTCACAGAAAAAGAATTTGCAAAAATCTCACGTGTGACAGAAAAATATTCACTGCTTCGTTCAAATTATTCTCAAAAACAACAAGAAAGATATGAAGCACGAATTCAATCTGCGATACAAAAACACATAGATATTCGGGTAAAAAAAGAAAATACTTCGACAGATAGAGTACTTTTGATGCTCCAATATCTCAAATTGGAACTCAAAATGATTTCACATGCGTATCCAATTGGATGAGGATTTATGCCACTTTCAGGAGAGGTATATACTTGTGATAATGCAGAGTATAGAGTATATGAGGCAGATTATTTTATTGATGATATGGGATTTGTAGTAGAAAAAGACACGATTCATGTGAGCGATGGAAGTTACCTCCTCCCAAATTATATAGCAAAACAAGAGATTTCTGCTTCAGGAGTGAAATATGTAGGGACTCATACAGAAACACAAAAGGCCTATACTTTTTGGATGAAAGGAGATGAAATGAGTGTGTATCAAGGGGATGCACTTATACATACGTGTAAGAAAAAATAATCAGAAAGGGAAATAAAAAACAATCCGAGTTTCTTGGATTGTTTTTTTATATTTTTCAAATAGAGTAAGAAGTACATTACATCATAAATGTACATCGTGAAAAAAATATACAAGGATAAAATCCTCAATATCCCAAATACCCCACTTTTTGATCGTGTTTTCCGCTTTGATGTGCTTGAGTGCGAAAAAAATTCACAGCGTGAAGTGATCTATCTTCGAGACCTTTTGCAAGCGAAAAAAAATGAAAGTATTCTCCCAAGACTCACTGAAAAACCAGCGATGTACAGTGAAGTATATTCTCCAAAAGATGAACTTGAGATATTTACCTGACTTTTTGAAAGTGCACTTGCAGAAAAGAAAAAAATACACATCGTGTGAGTCACTCTTGCAGAAGAAACAGATATGCTTGAGGAGTATTATCTTACCCTTGGGTTTCTTCGTGAGGACATAAATGCCTTTGATGTGGATTTTTCAGAACCACTTGTCACTGTAAGTTGTCACATCGAAAACCTGATGTGGAAGGGAAGTGACTATAAAGCGATGCGAGAAACAATATTTTTTTGTCCTCCGATTCGTGAATCAGGTCAAAATAAAGCACTCTTTAAGGGGATTACTCGAGGAGTGATCGCTGGGATAGATATCGGAGTTTCTACATCGCAAAAAGAATATTTTTTACAGGAGTGTATCATGAGCGAAAAAATCCTTCCTCTGCAAATGGGAAAAGTTTTGAAGTATAATCTAGAAGATGCTTGATTTAATGGAAAAGAAATAGAATTACTGGTCAGATATTAATTTTCCCCCAAACACTCTTCTCCAAATCAGTTCTTCCCAGTCTTTCATCTCTTCGTAGTCATCATCGTTTTCATGATCAAAGCCAAGGACGTGAAGGACAGAGTGTATCACGAGTTTATAAAATTCATTTTCTGTTCATAGACCATATTCCTCTCATTGAGAAAGAATCTTTTCTTCACAAAAGACGAGCTCTCCAGCAATATCTTGAGGAGAAAGAAGAGAAAATTCATCAAAATAATGAAAACTTAGTACATCGGTACATGCGTCAATATTTCGGTATGTTTTGTTCAAATTTTGTATACCAGCAGGCTCTAAAAATACAATATTAAGGGTTCCATTTTGGGCAATATCTATAGTATTAGAAATAACATTTGCTATCTCGTCAAGCGTATTTTGCGTATAGTGAAATGTAGGTTTTTCAAGAACTTGAAGCGAAAACATAATTTTAAAAACGTAAAAATATAATAAAAAGAGTATAGAAAATTTGCTTGCATTGTCCAGACGGAGTATAATACTAACGTTTTCTGTTCTATCGGTGGCAGGTTCAATAATTTTTTCCTTACAACGAAAAAATAATCGGGAATGTTCTACACTAACTATCTGGGTGAGGGTTTACTCCTTCCGAAGGATAAAGGCTTTCCCCCAAACGTATACCATAAGGAATACAAAAATCTTGGACTGACCATAGCGCGGATACAACATACATAATAAAAAATCAAGCTCTCGGGCTTGATTTTTTATTTTTGAGAGTATACTTCTGCTATTATTATTTTTTATATATCTATGGCAATTATTACCGAAGAGCAAGCACAAAAATTACGAGAAGCGGGAGTTGCGGTTCCGTATGTGAATGAAACCTGTATTGGATGTTCTGCTTGTGTTGCGATTTCTGGAGAGGTATTTGAGCTCAATGATGATGGAAAAAGCGAAGTAATGGTTCGAGATGATTACCAAGGGCTTGATGTCGATGACTCGATTGCAGCTTGTCCCGTAGATGCTATTTCTTGGAGAGATTAGTCTAAACAAAAACTCGTAGGGAACGAATATATTCGTTCCTTTTTTTGTAGTGTTTTTTTGTGCAAAAATTGTGGAAAGAGGAAATATCATTTTGACAAAAAAATAAGTTCTTTCCCTTCAAAAATTTTCAAAAATCAGTGTAATAATATTTCAAAAAAAAGAGAAAAATATGCTTTTTTTGGAAGTATAAAACCTGCTTTTGAGTTTTCCACATTTTTTTAACACGGATGTTCTTTTTTTTATAGCATTCATTCAAAAAATGATTACATTGATTCGTGTAGAGATTGCTCTCGAGCACTTCTCTTTTCTTTTTCTTTATTTCCTTTTACAAAGCGAAGATATGGGTATCGAATCAATAAAAAAACGTTCTGGGGAAGTAGTGATATTTGACCGAAATAAGATTGTTCAGGCAATATACAAATGTCTCGTTCAAATCGATCATAAAGATGCAATGGATGACGCTGAAAAAGTAGCAAAAAAAGTAGATAAGCGTATTGAAAAATATGTAAAAAATCATAAAGCATTTGTTCCTACCGTCGAAGACGTACAAGACTTTGTGGAGTTTGAGCTGATGAAAGAATGATTTTTTGAAGCAGCAAAAGCCTATATCCTCTATCGTGAAGAAAGAAATAAAGAACGAAGAAGAAATATCTTTAAGCCTCGTATGGCACTCAAACCTTACGAATACCCTGAACTTTATGCGTACGTAGACGCGATTCGACATTCCTATTGGATTCATACGGAGTTTAACTTTACGGGAGATATCCAAGACTTCAAAGTTTCAGTAAATGATGCAGAGCGAAATGCCATTCAAAATACGATGCTTGCGATTGCGCAAATCGAAGTTTCCGTAAAAACGTTCTGGGGAGATATCTATAAAAAGATGCCCAAACCAGAAATAGGTTCTGTGGGGCAAACATTTGCAGAGTCAGAAGTACGACATATGGATGCCTACTCTCATCTTCTTGAAATCCTCGGGCTCAATGATGATTTTGAAAAACTCAAAGATATTCCGGTGATGATGCAACGTATTACGTATCTCCAGAATGCAACCAAAAATGCAAAGTCAGAAGATAATGAACTCTATGCTCAATCCATCGTCCTATTCTCACTCTTTATCGAGCATGTATCACTGTTTTCTCAGTTTCTTATCATGATGGCTTTCAACAAGCATCGAAATATCTTTAAGGGAATCTCTAATGTCGTAGAGGCAACGAGTAAAGAAGAACAAATTCATGGAATGTTTGGAATCGAACTGGTAAAAATTATCCAAGAAGAAAATCCAGCATGGTTTGATGACAGCTACAAAAATATGCTCAAAATCTCAACGATTCAAGCCTATGAAGCAGAATCTCAAGTCATAGATTGGATTTTTGAAAAAGGAGAGCTTGATTTTCTCCCAAAAAAAGTAGTGAACGAATTTATCAAAAATCGTTTCAATAAATCGCTGGAGTCTATCGGAATGGAAAAAATATTTGAAATTGACGAGAAGCTTCTTGCGGAAACAGATTGGTTTGATGATGAAGTGATGGCAACCAAGCATACAGACTTTTTCTACAAACGACCGATTAACTACAACAAAAAAGCACAAAGTATTACCGGAGATGATCTTTTTTAAAACAACATTTACTTTCTTAATTTTGGTACTATGAGATGGCTCAATGAAACAAGTCAAGCATTTCTTTCACGAGGATACTTGCTCCCAGGACAAACGGCAGAAGAGAGACTGATGGCAATTGCAAAACGCGCAGAAGAACTTTTAAAATATCCAGGTTTTGCAGATCGATTTTACAAATATATGGATTTAGGATATTACTCACTCTCATCTCCCGTTTGGGCAAACTTTGGACAAGATAGAGGGCTTCCCATCTCATGTTTTGGATCCTATATCGGAGACGATATGGGAAGTATTCTCCACACCCACGCTGAAGTCGGGATGATGACCAAGTACGGAGGAGGAACCACCGGATTTTTTGGAGATCTTCGACCTCGTGGAGCTGAAATCAAAGATAATGGTCACTCATCAGGAGCCGTACACTTTATGAAGATGTTTGACTCTCTTATTGACGTCGTATCTCAGGGAGCCGTACGTAGAGGAACATTTGCAACCTACCTCCCACTCGAGCATCCAGATGCCAATGAATTTCTCGATATACGAAGTGAAGGAAATCCGATTCAGCATATCAACTTTGGGGTAACCGTTGGAAATACATGGCTTGAAGAAATGAAAGCAGGAGATCCAGATAAGCGAGCACTGTGGGCAAAAGTAATACAACGACGAAGCGAAGGAGGACAACCCTATATCTTCTTTACGGATAACGTAAACGATGGGACAGTAGATGTGTACAAGGATAAAAACATGAAAATCAAGATGAGTAATGTGTGTTCTGAAATCATGCTTCCGGTAAATGAAACGGAATCATTTGTATGTTGTCTTGGGTCTATGAATATCGAGTACTATGATGAGTGGAAAGATACCGATGCGGTAGAAATCATGACCTATTTTCTGGATGCCGTGATGACGGAATTCATCGAAAAACTTGAAGCACTTCGAGATCATACAGAGATTGATAAAAGACAAGCTTTTGACTTTATGAAACGAGCGTATAATTTTGCAAAAAATCACCGTGCTCTCGGACTTGGAGTCTTTGGATGGCATTCATACCTCCAGTCAAAAATGATTCCAATGGAATCTCAAGAAGCCTTTGATTACAACGTGCAGATTTTTAAACTCCTCAAAGAAAAATCATACGCAGCATCAGCAGAAATGGCACAAAAATATGGGGAAGCTCCATATACGGTTGGATATGGTCGCAGAAATACTACCCTTCTTGCCATCGCTCCAACGACTTCATCAGCCTTTATCATCGGACAAGCATCTCAATCTATCGAACCATGGTTTTCAAACTGTTATGTAAAGGACCTCGCAAAACTCAAAGTCACGATTAAAAATAAATACCTCGAAAGACTTCTCGAGGAAAAAGGACACAATGATAAAGAAACATGGAACTCTATCCGAGATCGAGACGGTTCCGTACAACATCTTGATTTTCTCTCAAAACAAGAAAAGGATGTATTTAAAACCTTCACCGAAATCAACCAATATGTCATCATCGACCAAGCAGCCGACCGACAAAAATATATCGATCAAGGGCAATCCCTCAATCTCATGATCGACCCAAAAACTCCTATCAAGCAGATAAACGAACTCTACCTCTCAGCATGGGATCAAGGGATCAAAACTCTCTACTACCAACACTCAAAATCAGCAGCGCAAGAGCTCACGAGAAAGATTGTGTGTAGTGGATGTGAAGCGTAGAAAATAAAAAATAAACTTGACAGAGAGGCTCTAACTCATATAATCTAGTATATAGTAATATTGTAAAGAAAAGAGTACCTCCTCTCAAAGGGGTACTCTTTCTGTGTTGTTTAAAGTATCATTGTTCATTAATATAAACTGTGAAATTTGATTAATTTTTTCAAGAAAAATTGATAAAAGCTCGTAGTCTATATTTTGACTACGAGCTTTTTGTTTTCTTTGCAAAATAAAAAGAAAACTCTCAAAATTTACAATCTTAAGAGTTTATAGTGGAATTTCTTCCAAAAACTTTTGGCAAAAGTGGAGGTATTCTATGAATTTAATTTGGATTGTAAAGTATTTTTCAAGTAAGCAAAGTTGCTTGTTTTACTTTATAACTATATGATTATGGTTAAGTTTAAAATTGGTAGAGATGCCAAAACTTGACAGTTCATAACTGTAGAAGAAGCTACTCGAAAGAAGAGCACTGCAGTTGTTGAAACTATCAAAAGAAAAAAATAGTTTTTTCCCCGAATTTAGATTCGGGGTTCTTTCTCTCTTTTTTGAGAGAAAAATATTTACTTGAATATATTTTGTATATAATAGAAAAAATAGAAATTAAAAGAAAAATACTATGATACTATATTTAGATGAATCTAAAAAGATATGAGAATGAAAAATAGTGTTTTGAGGTTTTATTACGCATCATAAACACTCGTACATTCAAAAAATATTTGAAATAAAGAAGGTAAAATATGGATTTTCTCCAGAGTTAGAAATAAAATGAAAAAATGATACAGGAAAAGAATTTTATAAAAGAATGATTCAAGATATAGATTTTGATTTTTTAAAATACTCTATTATCTGAGTATATGCAGAAAATTATTTCAAAGATTCTATTGAAAATTATTATACCTCTCTTCATACTATTTTATCGAGAATACAAAATATCATTCAGGAACATCCCGAAAAGATATTCATCTATGCAGATAAAATAAATCTTGGACCAATTGGAAAAATAGAAAAGCTCATGACACAAAGAATCAAGAAAGATTTTAAAATTCGAAAAGATGTTGTATTTATGTTTAAGAATTCAAAAGAAAATGCTGGAATTCAGATAGCAGATCTTATTTCATATCAACTCAGGCTTTTTTGTATCAATAATGAGTCAATTGATAATTATATTTTTGAGAATAGTAGCAATATAAATTTACGAGAAAAATTAATTTTATAACAAAAAAAATACTCAGGAGTTGTATGCTTCACAGGATACGGCCGAATGCCTAGTATCCTCCACATAACTTTCTGAATCTTTCTATAATAAGTATACATTTATTTTTAAATAAAACAAATATTTTTCTCGATTTTTGTATTGACTTTGTAGTAATAAGAAACAAATAATTCCTCCAATCTGTGGGATTATTTGTTTCTTGTTTTCCACACAAAAATCCCTATACTTTTTCTATGAAAAAAATACTCTCTCATCTCCTGTTTCTCTATCACTGGAGCGTCATCTGCGCTCCAGTAATTATCCTCGTGTCATTGCATCATGTTAGGCATCATGAGAGTTCTTCGCAAAATTGTGTGGAGCACTGTATTTCTCAGATTGATACCCGTACCGAAACGAGTATCCCACTCTTGCAGACTCTCAAAAAAATATTTTCTGGAGTCGTGCCATTATTTTTTACAGGGCAAGAAATATTTTTTGCTCTGTTTTTCCTGCTTCTTGGAAATATTTTTCTCAAAAAATATCTCTCTCATCAACGAAAGGACTATGCGTCTCTCATCGGAATTATAAAAAGTAGCACATAAGATTTTTTAAAAGAACTTTTTAAAATTTTATATACTTATTTTTATACGATGAAACAAGAAATATTTCAATACAGCGTCCTTGGGGGAATTGGTGTACTTATTATTTTGCTTATTTTGAACGCTCTGATGCTTTCTCATGGAGGAAAATCCTACGACAGAGGAGGAAAAAATATGCACGAAATGATGATGCAAAAAGAGGGAGAAAAAATGTGGGGAGAAAAAGATGAAGATACTGCGATGAAGGCTCATTGTCAAGAAATGCCAGATATGCAAGGTTGTGAAAAATATATGACCGATGCTGAAACGATGGATCACTCGATGATGGATATGTCAGCACACGATCCGATGCAGATGAGTATGGCAGACATGGGAAAGATGCTTGAGGGGAAATCAGGAGATGAGCTTGATAGAGCATTTCTCGAAGGGATGATCCCACACCATCAAGGAGCCATCGATATGGCACAATACCTCGAACAATCGACTCGTCCAGAACTTCAAAAACTTGGAAAAGATATCATTACGGCACAACAAGCAGAAATCGAACAAATGCAGAAGTGGCTTGTAGAGTGGAATCTTGTGAGAGCAGGAGCGCTTGAGACTCAAACATGAGAACTCACCCAATAAGCTTGTGAATACCAGAGATACATCTCAAAGACTCGAGCGAATCGATATCCTTCGAGGATCTGCGATAGTATTGATGATACTCTTTCATCTGAACTATTCTTTGGTGCATATTTTTGACTCGGAAATTTTAAACCTTTCCGAGTATTTTTGGTTTTTCTTGGGAAAGATTTCTGCTCTGAGTTTTATCTTTTTAGCAGGATTTTCGTATTTTTTAGCCGAGCAAAAATATGGAAAAAAAGTGAAACAAAAATATCTCAGATATGCTGTGATACTCGGTTTTTTTGCTCTCTGTATTAGCTTTTTTACCTACTTTCTCTTTCCAGAGCAGTTTATCGCATTTGGGATACTTCACTTTTTTGCACTCTCGTTTCTATTGCTCCCATATTTTACGAGACTCTGATACTGGATTATCCCTCTTGCGGGAGCTATTATCCTCTCTGGGGCATATTTTTTCCCAGTCGTAGAGTCTGCATTTTTCTTTCCTCTCGGATTTCGAAATATAGAGTTTTTCTCCGCTGATTATTATCCACTTTTTCCCTACTTTGGGGTGCTGCTGCTTGGATATGTAGGTGCTCGTTTCTCCTCTCAATATTGACTCTTGAAATATCTTTCTCTTTCTCGAAAAATATATTTTTGGGAACGAGGATTGATATATCTTGGAAAGAGATCCTTGCTGGTATATCTCATCCATCAGCCAATTATTATCTGAGTCCTTT
>JAMIGJ010000078.1:0-7029 GCA_035905775.1 Candidatus Altimarinota bacterium | reverse complement strand
GAAGATATTCATAGGATTTGCTCGTGTATCAAAGTAGAAACCGAGTATTTAGAACGACTCATAGAAGTATTTTTAGAACAAGAAAAAAGACCAGAAACAAGGGAACAAATAGATGAACTCGTTTATGAATTTTTAGATTGCTCAAATGCTCGAAATTATTTTAATTTTAATCCAACTTGTTGGGTTGATGATATACTTTTTTAATATTGCAAAAAATCAAAAAAATCTCATACTCGATGAGATTTTTTTGATTTTTTATTTCTATGAATTTCGAACATACTCTCCTTCTCCTGCTTTTCTTTCTCCCACTTGCCTATAAAATTGCTTTTTGGAAAGAAATGTTTCGCTTGGAATCTTCTTTTTGAAAAGCTTTACAGAGAGGGTATTCTCATTTTTGGACGTATACTGAGTTTCCTTTGTTTTTTGGAAGTCTCTTGGTGTTTTTAAATCCACTTTTAGAGGTATTTTTTTATAATTTTCTCCTCTATCTTTTTGCACTGATTCATATCTTTTTGTTTGGGAAGATGTTTCGAGGCTACAAAGTGTTTGCTCCTGAGGCAATGATAAACCTAATATTGAGCTTTTGTATCTGTATCCTTATATTTTTTATCGTTGATTTTACTCAGATTTGAGTACTCTATGCATGTATGACCTGCGTCTACGTCTCTCTTCCATTATTATTTTTATTCCAAAAAATACTATGAAAAAAATAGCTCTTCTTACTGGCTGACCTGGAATTGAGCGAAATATCGCTCTGAAAAGTGTCGAACTTTTTAAAAAATATTGTAAAAGAGAGTATGACCTCTATATATTTCCTGAAGAGCTCAATGACTTTTTAGAAAAACGAGCAGACTATGAAAAAGTGATTCCCGTGTTTCATGGAGAATATGGAGAAGATGGGAGAATTCAGGCATTTCTCGATGTCCTGGGGGTGTCGTATGCAGGGATGAACTATTTTATCAATGCCCTATGTATGAATAAAATGCAGGCAAGCAAAATCGTAGCTTCGTTTGGTGTTTCTGTCCCACAAGAGTATATATTACCAGTTTGAAAAAATCTCTCTCTCGATGAACTATCTTTCTGATTTCCTATGATTGTGAAACTCAATACAGGTGGTTCAAGTTATTTCACCTATAAAATCGAAACAACCCAAGATTTAGAGCAAAAAATAAACTATATTCATGAGCATATCGAGGATGATATCCTGATTCAGGAATATATTTTATGAGAGGAATATAGTATATCACTTGTCAAATGAGAAGTACTAGACGCAATTATGTTTGTGGAAAAAAATAATCCAGAAGACTTTTTTGATTATGATTCAAAATATGAGTCAGAAACGGGGATGCGAGAAACTTTCCCACACCTACAAGCAGAGCTTAAAAATACACTTATGAGTTTCGCAGAAACTATAAAAGATATTTTTGGACTCACAGACGGATATGCTCGAATCGATGTGATAGTACGTGATGGAGTCCCATATTTTTTGGAAGTAAATACCATTCCAGGAAGCACAGAAGTCTCTATATTACCAAAGGCTTGGCAGCTTTCAGGTAGGAGTTTAGAAGAGTTTGTAGAGGCGATTCTTTCTTAAAATTATCATCTTATTGTATTCTTTGAGCTATTTTTTCGGAAATAATTTGCTGACGTATATGATCTTCTATACTTTCTTGTTCTACGACCTTTAATGCATTTTTGGTGAGTCTCGCTGAAAGTCAGCGAAGTTCATCACGATGTGCTTTAAATAAGCGTCTCCTTGTATTTTCAGCATCTTCATCAAATGCTTGGTATTCATCGATTACTTCTTGTAACTCAGGAAATTGCGACATCACCTCTGAGTGTGAAATTTCTTTCAGTGCTTCGAGAGCTTTTTCTATAATCATATGAAGAGTTCGCATCTCATAGTATTGTTGTTCCACATTTCCAAGACGTGCTTCGAGAAACTGTAAGATATATTCTGAAAAATACTGTATTTTATTTTTTTCTACCTGGATATATTTTGTGCTTTGTATACGTCATTTTCCTGTTTCTATGCGTTCAATCTGTACTCTGATACGTGAGATGATTTTTTTAAATGTTTTTTCATCTACTTCACTTCTTTTAAAAAGCCGGAGGAGAGCCTTTCTTTCAATCGCAAGAGCATAGAGTGAAAAGATTCGTTTCAGGAGAGGTCAAGATTTCGCTCATTTTTGCGTGAGAAAAGCATTGAGTTTCTCTTTTGTAGTATCATATTCTTCCTGATACTCTTTTTTAAGAATATTTCCTTCTTCTTCGTCTATGTATTTTTCTGCTCTAATATAGTCGATTCGCTTCAGTGAGTTTTCTAAGAGAATAATCTTTTCAAATAAAAGTTGCAATGTCTCTATATCATCAAGTGTATCTAAACCGAGTTTTTTAATCAAAGGACCTAAAGAAAGTGTTTTGACAAAGATACTAAATAATACTATCGCAATCGTCATAGAAAGGAGAATATCTTGTACACTCGTAGTATATTCCCAGCCCTTAATGACGATATTTTCAGGTATAAGCAGTACGAGCATAATGGCAATCGCTCATCGTAATGCTCCCCACGAAAGAATAAATTGCCAATTTTTTGGAACCTCATCTTCTATCTCAAATCTATTGAGGAGTCAAAAGACAGGATAAACTGAGACAAAACGACCAATGATGACGATAGGAATACTCAGGAGTATCACGGGGATAAGAGGTTTCCACTCAACATCGAGGTGTACGAGCAGGATACCTACTAGTATAAAAATCATACTATTGGACACAAAGGTAAAAAATCACCAGTATTTATCCATCACTTCTTCGACACTCGGAGATATTTTTCGACGACCATAATTTCAAAGTACCATTGCGGCTGCAACGGTCGCAATGATACCTGAAAGTGGGAGAAAATAATAATTAAGAACTTCTGCAAGGAGAAACGTAGCATGTGCTAAAGCGAGCGAAAGAGAGATTTCAAGGTAGGAATCATTTTGTATTTTTTGTATGATTTTTGAAAATGTAATTCCAATACTTACTCCTAGTATGATTCCTCCGACAATCATCGCAAAGAGGGTAAGGCTTCATTGGATAAGTGGAAAAAGAGATCAAAGTGTATGTTCATATTCTCCGATGATATACTGAAAGAGATTTTTTTGAGTATAAATCGGATTTGAGCTTGAAAACTTTTCTATAAGTCATAAAACTACGAGAAATAGCGCAATCGCAGTCCCATCGTTAAAGAGACTTTCTCCCTCAAAGAGGAGTTGGAGTCGTTTCGGAACTCAGACATCTTTAAAAACAGCGAGGGTTGATGCGGTATCAGTTGCGGATATAAGGGCTCAAAAGAGAAGAGTCACAATAAAGGGAAGAGGAAATCATATAAATTGCAGTCAAAAATAGAGCAGAACAGCAATTGAAAAAGCTGAAATCAGTAGGGAAAGAAATGAAAGAGCGGAAATAGAATAGATGTTTTTAAGCAGATTAGAATAGCGCATATTATAGGCACTTTCAAAGAGCAAAATAGGGAGGAGTACATAAAATAATACCCCAGAATTGAGCTCAAAATCATCCATAAATGGCAAAATTCAATTTTTAGCCAGAAGTGCAACGATGATCCCAGAACTTACGAGCATCAAGGTTTGAGGAATATGCTTATATTTTCCTATATAACTCACTGCACAAGCAAGAATAAGCAGAAATATAAAAGAAGCGGTTTGGAGAAAAAAAGAGTTCATAAATTTTATGGTGTAGTAAACAAATAATAGTTGTGAAAATGATTACTATAAGTATACAAAAAAAACTTTTGAAAAGATATATCTTTTCAAAAGTTTTCTATACTTTTCTGAAATATATAGTTTACTTCATTAAATCACTCCCTGCAATCAGTTTATCTCCTTTTGAGAGACCTTTCATCGTTTGCCCTTCAAGATTTTCATTGAGGTATATTACTTTTGCGTTTTTATCCCCGATATTTCCAAGTGTTTCGATACGAGATGAGTCAAGGAGGAATTGGAGTACTTTTTCAGCGGTGAGAGAGCTATCTGCTGTTTTTATCATATCTACAGCTTCTTTAAATCCTTCTGCGATTTTAGTTCTTTGTCCTGCCATCCCTTCTCCGAGGAGGATTTTTGATTCTTTTTCTGCTTCTGCTTGTTTTACTTTCATGATCTTTTCTGCTTCACCTTCGTTGGTTGCTGCTTCTTTAAGTTTTTGTGTTTCTACGACTTTATTCATCGCTTGCATGACTGTTGCTTCGAGTTTTACATCTCGAACTTGGATAGAGTCGAGTTTGTATCCAAAACCTGCAAGTCTTTCTCGGAGTCTTACTTCTATCTCATTCCCGATTTCTTCTCGTTTTGCAAAAATATCTTTATGAGAAAAACTTACGATCATTCCACGAAGCTGTTCGTCAATCGTTGATTTCATCATCGTACGTGGATCATCAATCGAGTAGAGAGATCGATAAATAGCCCCATCTTGTGTATCATTTTTATCGTCTTCTACATAGTAGATGACATTGAGTCCAATATAGGCTGTTACATTATCACTGGTTACTCCCTCAACGTCAACAGGAAAATTTCTTCTATAGAGGTATTGGGTTTTCGTAGTTTCAAGAAACGGGATGATAAAGTTTGGACCTTGACGCAAAACTCGTACAAATCTACCTAAAAATTCTACTGATTTTACGGTATTTGGACCAACAATTCGAAATGAAAGAGCTATAAGGATAATATCAAAGACTACTGCGATGATAATCCCTGTATTTCCTCAAAAGAGTATGGAGAGTACAGGAACAATAACGAGTAATGAAGGAACGATAAATTTTAACATACATCAAAATATTAAAAAATAAGAGGGACAATTCCTAGTATAGTTGATTTCTCAGTTTGTAAAATTTATTTTTTTCTCTAATATATGAATCAAGATATTTTTTATTATGACTGATGCAACAAGATTTAATCGCACAGGTAACTCAAAAACTTCAAGATTTTTTTGGAAATGAAATTGAAATAAATTTTCATGATGAAAAATGAGATGGAAAGCATTTTTTTCTTGAGATTACTTCAGAAAAATTTATAGGAAGAACGAGAGTTGAACAGTCACAATTAGTATACAGTGTGCTGGATGAATTTATGAAAACATGATATATCCACGCACTTCGTATGAAGTGTAGAGTTCCTATTAATTCGTAACAATGACTTTATGGTACTTAAACCAGAACTGACTCAAAAAATACAAAATATTATTTCTCAATATAGAGTAATGCTCTTTATGAAATGAAGTCCTGAAAAACCTGCATGCTGATTTTCAGAAAGTGCTGCAGCTATACTTGTAAATGCGGGAATATATTTTGAAAGTTTTGATATCTATAGTGATGAAGATATCCGTCAGGGAATAAAACTCTATAGCTCTTGGCCTACATTTCCCCAGTTGTATATAGATTGAGAGCTTATAGGAGGAGTGGACATTCTGATGGAAATGTATGAGTCAGGGGAACTTGAAACTCTGAAATCTGAAAAAAATCTTTAAATTCATAAAAAAATATCTAAAAACTTCACTTTAGATATTTTTTTGTTTCAAATATTTGACAATATTAAAATAATGTGTGATAATTTTTTAGTAATTTATTTTTTATGACTTTTCTATGACCGCACTTTTCTATCAGATTATCAATAATCTTGAAAAAATTACTGATAAAAACTATCAAGAATTTAAAGATAAACTTTTAGGACTTTTGAAAGAATTTCAAGATCATCATGATGTTGACAATATCAAAGTTCTTAGAAATAAGCTTGATATGCTTCTCTCTGACTATTTCAAAAATATCAAGGAGCATAAAGCTATTAAACATCATCTCAAAGATTTGCAAAAATTTGTACATCAACTTGATGATATTATCGAAGAGATGGAAGAAGGAGAAAAAGAAACTCAAGAAAAGATAAAACTCATTGATGTCGTGAAAAAGATAGAGTCTCAATTTAAAGAGTATTCAAAAATCCCTGAAGAAAAAAAAGAAAAATACAAACAAGTTGCTGTTAAAAAATCAAATATCAAGTATGAAAAGGAGCTCATACGTTTACAACTTGAGCTGGTAAAACTTCAACGACATATTAATGAAACGGGAAAAAAAGTACTGATTATATTTGAAGGTCGTGATGCTGCTGGAAAAGGAGGAAATATCAAACGTTTTACGGAATATCTCAATCCACGAACCGCAAAAGTCGTTGCACTCCAAAAGCCAACAGAGGTGGAACAAACACAATGGTATTTTCAACGCTATGTTCAAAATCTTCCAAATGGAGGAGAAATGGTATTTTTTGATCGATCTTGGTATAACCGAGCCGGAGTAGAACCAGTAATGGGATTTGTTTCCAAGAAAAACTATGAGAAATTTTTAAGTGATGTTCCAAAATTTGAAGAAATGCTCGTTGATTCGGGAGTGCACATCATAAAGCTTTATTATTCAGTTTCAAAGGCTGAGCAAGCGAAACGATTTGAAGAACGAAGACAAAATCCACTCAAACAGTTTAAACTCTCTCCGATTGATCAAAAATCTCAACAACTTTGGAAAAAATATACCCTTGCAGAGTATATGAATTTTTCTCATACGAGTTCCAAAAAAGCACCTTGGGTAATTGTAAATTCGGATGATAAAAAGGCTTCACGTATCAACTCTATGAAATATCTCCTCTCTCAATTTGAGTATCCAGAAAAAATCGATAAAAAATATCTCAAGTATGATCCAAAAATCGTTCATACCGCAGAGGAACGAGTCGAAGCACTCAAAGATGAAATCGATAAAGATGCAGATTTGTTTGATTAAAATACTTGCATATCAGTAAAAACAGAAAGCTTTGCTTTCTGTTTTTATATTTTTTCTCGTTCAAGTGCGGTCATATATGCAATCGCAATTGCGTCGGCAGCATCGTCTGGAGTCGGGAGTTCTGTGAGTCAAAATATAAGCTGTATCGCTTTTTGAAGTTGAGCTTTTTTTGCAGCCCCATTTCCTGTAAGGGCTTTTTTTACTTGTAAAGGAGT
>JAMIGJ010000077.1:0-24946 GCA_035905775.1 Candidatus Altimarinota bacterium | reverse complement strand
CTGCAAGTATATGAGTGATAAAATAGGAGAAATTTTTACAGGAAAAATATCAGGAATGATTGAAAAAGGATTTTTTGTGGAACTCCCCAATACGATAGAATGATTTATCGAGTTTGGATTTTCGGGATATAGTTTCTCAGTAGAAAACTATACAATTACACAGCAAAAAACTGGAGTGACGATCCAGTTTGGGGACGAAGTTTCAGTCAAAGTACTTCGAGTGGATAGTGAGAGATATAGAGTGGAATTTGAGTTGGTTTAGTTTTTCTTAAGCTCAAATACATATCTTGTGCATACTTTATTTATCTTGATTGAGTTCCTTTCCCTTGTAAAGGGAGAGGATTCAAGGGAGAGTTCCTATTTTTCTATAAACGCAAAAGAACTTCTGAAATTTACTGGAATCCCCGTACTTCTTGCCAGTATGTGCTGTCTCTCACCTCTGATATTTTTGTGATTCTGATTGATTTCTCTCTCGACTGCGACCGAGCTTGCGGATGTATTTTATGGAACGTATAAATGGGTATTTCGTAGTGTAGGACTTCTTGCACTTCTTTTTACCCTGTGGTATTATTTTCGTAGCAAAGGGATTTGTACCCTCGATCAAGCGAAAAGAAATAGAAATAAAATTCTCTCTACGACCATAGTTACTCTTACATGAGCAATTCTCGGATATATGTTTTTCCTCTATGTAGTGGTACATTATGTGGGTGTTTGGCTTGATGTTTGGAAATAAGAAGGAAGTGAGTATACTCTTTTAAGTTCAGCTCTCACCCTAACCCTCTCCCAAAGGGAGAGGGGACGAGCTACAAATTAGCTTCATCTTCTCCCCTTGGGAGATCAAGGTGAATTGAGCAAAGTTCAAGAGAGAGACTCCCTGGGGAGAGAATTGTGATGAGGGGAGTACCATGGAGAAAATGATTTAGAATTTAGATAGGATTTTTACTCTTTATGCGACAGAAACACCTTTTATCTCTGGTTCTTGTTCTCCTCTGGCTTACGCTCGTGGTGTGTTTTTATATGTTTCTTTCCGCAACAGATCGAACGTTTGAAACATTTTTCTTTGAAATCTATAATTTTATCCAAAAAAGTGGAGGATGGTGAGTAGCTTTTTTTGTCATACTCTACTGTATCAGGCCACTTTTTTTTATTATCGCGACTCCTTTTGATGTGCTTTCTGGACTCATTTTTTGATTTTGGTGAGCTGTAGGAGTCTCACTGCTTGCCAATATTTCTTCGATTGCGTTTAGCTATTTTGTAGGGTATAGTACCGCAGGGAAATATGTTGCGATTCCAAAAAGATTTTTGCGTCTGAAAAAAATGGAAGGGAAGATTCGGGAAAATACTTTTTTTCATATCTTGATGCTTCGACTTGTAGCATTTCCGTTTGATCTACTCTCATATCTCTGCGGAGTTTTTAAAATTCCTTTTCGAAAATTTTGGATTGCGTCGCTTCTTGGTTCCTATCCCTTTACCTTTATCGCGCTTACGGCTGGTTCAGCCTTTCACGGAAAAGATGTGTATAGTTTTGCAGAACTCACACAAAATATGAACTACACCCTTCTTATTTTTGCATGACTTTTACTCGTAACTTTTTTAATCTGAGTGCAGATACTCAAAGCGTATCTCAAGAAGAGGAAAGAAGCATTTATTTCTTAAATTATTTTTCTATGGTACACATCATCTCAACCAATCCCTCTACAGGAACTGAAATTGGAAGCGTTGCAGTGACTCCCAAAGCAGAGCTTGCAAAAATAGTACAAACATCTCGAGAAGCGCAAAAATCTTGGGGGAAAATGAGTGTCTGAGAAAGAAAAGATATTTTGCAGCACGTCTATGAACTCTTTCTCACGAAAAAAGAAGCTCTTGCGCAGAGTATTTCAGCTGAAATGGGGATGCCAATACTCCAAGCTCGTGATGAAGTCGAGTATGGATATATGTATTTTGCAGGATATTTGCAGATGTGTGAAGATGCTTTGAAACCACAAATTACCAAAGAAACACAGTCAGAACTGCATACTGTATTTTACGAAGCAAAGTGAGTCGTAGCAGCGATTGCTCCCTGGAACTACCCCTTTTCGATGTGTATCTGGACGAGTATCCAAGCACTTTTAGCATGAAATACTGTTATTTTTAAAACTTCTAAAGAAGTGATTTTAACAGGAAAACTTATTGCAGATATTTTCTCAGAGAGTCAGCTTCCGCAGGGGGTCTTTCAAGAGATATACGGAAGTGGGGAACTGGGAGATGCACTTTTAGAGCAAGAAATCGATATGGTAACCTTTACGGGAAGTACAGAAGTAGGGAGACATATCTATACCAAAGCTGCACAAAAACTGATTCCATGTGTGATGGAGCTTGGAGGTTCTGCTCCAGGTATCGTGTGTGAAGATGCGGATATCGACAAAGTTTTAGAGACGATGTATTTTCTTAGGTACTCGAATGCAGGGCAGATGTGCGATGGACTCAAGCGACTCATTGTGCATGAAAGTCGATATCAGGAACTCACACAAAAACTTTCAAATGTGCTTCTTTCGAAAAAAATAGGAGATGCAAGCGATGATACGACTCATATTGGACCACTGGTCTCACAGCATCAAAAAAAAGCATTTCTTGAGCAATACGAAGATGCTCTTGAGAAATGAGCGAGTATTCTTGCAGAATGTAAGGTTCCAGCTGGTATAGATGGGAGCTATGTTCCAGCAGTTTTGCTCGGAAATATAAGCAAAGATATGAAAGTCTGGAAAGAAGAAGTATTTGGTCCACTCCTTCCTGTTATACCTTTTACGACTCTTGAAGAAGCAATAGAGCTCGGAAACGATACAGACTATGGACTTTGAGGTTACGTGTTTACCGAAAATCATAATACTTTTCGATATCTTGCGTCTGAGCTTAAAACCTGAGAAGTCCAGCATAATACCCTCAATTACTGTATTCCCGAAAATCCTTTTGGAGGCTATAAACATTCAGGAATATGAAGAGAACACGGTCATTGGTGATTTCATGAATTTTGTAATATCAAAGTGACGAGTTTACAAAAATAAAAAAACACACTATGAAAAAACAACAAAAACAAGCACTCGAATATGCACAACTCTGGCTTGGACATATCAAAAACAAAAAAACACCCCAGTAAAAAACTCGCAACCTGGATGCAGGACGAGTCAGTTCATAATTTTGAAGAATATTTTAATGCATGATGGATAGAAAATCGTAAATCTATCACGGAAGCTGACGATGGACATACCGTAACCGAGTGGAGAGGACTTGGAGGAAGTTTTCAAGATATACAAGGAAATACCTATATCGATTTCCTCTGAGGATACGGGATGATGAGTCATAGCTGGTCTCATCCTGAAGTCGTTGCTGCTGTAAAAGCATAACTTGACCGTACTCCGATGCCGAGCCAGGAACTTCTTGATCCACTTCAAGGAGTGCTCGCGCGTATTATGGCAGATATCTTGCCTGGAGATATACAGTATAGTTTTTTTGCAGCATCGGGAACAGAGGCTAATGAAGGAGCGATAAAACTCGCAAAGATGTACACGAAACGATCTGCATTTATCTCCTCAACCTGAGCCTTTCATGGAAAGACGATGGGGGCTCTCTCGATGATAGGAAAAAAAGACTATCGTGAACCAGTCAGAAAACTCTATGGGGGAGAAGTATTTTTTATACCCTATGGAGATGCTGATGCACTCGAAAAGCAATTTGAGATTTGCGAAAAACTTGGAATACATATTACAGCTTGTATTTTTGAACCTGTACAAAGAGAAGCAGGAGGCATCGTCCCACCAGATGATTTCTGGCCACGAGCTCGTGAACTCACGAAAAAATATGGACCCCTCCTCGTCGCGGATGAAGTCCAAACCGGACTTGGTCGAACAGGAAAGATGTGGGGAGTGGATCACTGGAATGTTGTCCCCGATATCATCACGACCGCAAAAGCCCTCGGAGGAGGAGTGATGCCGATATCTGCGTTTTCTTCGACCAAAGAAATCTGGGAAGTGATGATGCACCCGATCCATTTATCCATACCACCACGACCTGAGGAAATCCTCTTGCCTTTCATAAAGGACTTCTGATGGCTGGGGCCCTCAACTCAGCTCAAACGATACGCATCGAACCACCGATAGTGGTGACCTATGAAGAGATTGATAAGGGACTGGCAATTCTCGAAGAAGCTCTCCGTGAGGTGTATATGCAGATGAATCCTCAAGCAACGAAAAAGAAAAAAATATTGGGAATATTTTAAGCTTTTCTTAATATATTCTGAATACTATTTATTTTATTTCCCTAAAAAATACTCTATGGAAAACTCTGTCTACGATGCGTTTGAACACGCACAAAAACAAATTCGAAAGGCCTGTGATCTCTATGGAGAATGCCGACTTGATCAAAATAAATATGAAGTGATTTCTCATCCTCGAAGAATTATCGAGGTCAATATTCCTGTAAAAATGGATGATGGAAATATCCGTATGTTTACCGGATTTCGAAGTCAGCACAATGATGCTCGAGGACCATTTAAAGGAGGAATTCGTTTTCATCAGGATGTGAATCGTAGTGAAGTAAAAGCCCTTTCTATGTGGATGAGTTTTAAATGTGCGGTGATTGATATTCCACTTGGAGGAGGGAAATGAGGAGTCATCGTAAATCCGAAAGAACTTTCAACTTGAGAACTGGAGAGACTTTCACGAGGATATGTGAGAGAACTCTATAAATATATTGGACCTGATACGGATGTACCAGCTCCAGATGTGAACACTACTCCACAAATTATGGCTTGGATGATGGATGAATATTCAAAACTCGTAGGAACCTATTCTCCAGGAAGTTTTACAGGAAAACCACTCACGAGTGGAGGTTCTGCAGGACGGGGAAGAGCGACAGCACAAGGTGGAGTCTATGTATTGCAAAAAATTTTAGAGCTTCGAGGAGAAGCACTTGCAGGAAAAAAAATAATTCTTCAGGGAGCAGGAAATGCTGGACTTACGATGGCAGAAATTATTGTCGGACTCGGAGCAATGCTTGTCGGGATTTCAGATTCTCGAGGAGGGATTTATAACCCAGCAGGGCTCGATATCGCAAAAATAAGCGCAATCAAAGAAGCAAAAGGATCCGTTCATGACTATGCAGACGCTACAAAAATGGGAGAAGCAGAAGTTTTGACACAAGCCTGCGATATCCTCATACCAGCTGCGCTGGAAAACCAGATTACCAAAGAAAATGCTCCCCATATTCAGGCAAAACTGATTCTCGAACTCGCGAATGGTCCAACCACTCCAGAAGCAGATGAAATTCTGGAGAAAAAGTGAATTGCCGTAATCCCAGATATCCTCGCAAACTCTGGAGGAGTCATGGTAAGCTACTTCGAACAAGTGCAAAATAATATGAACTATTATTGGGAAGAAGAAGAAGTAGATGCGAAACTGCATAAAAAAATTACGCATGCTGCAGCATCTGTATTTGCAAGCTCTCAAGAGTATAGCTGTACTCTGCGTGATGCAGCCTATATCATCGCAATGAAACGTATTTTTGATGCCATGAAAGATAGGGGAGAGGTGTAATATTTGCAAAAAAATCAATAAATGGATAGTATAGAGATATAGTAGTTTTTAAATTATATCTTATGTCACTTTCTAGTTTTTTAAATTTCCTTAAATGAAATGAGAATGATAATACTGTAGAAGTAAAACCATGATTATTTGATGATAAAAATCCTTTTATTCAAGCCCTAGAAAGAAAAAAAGCAAGAAAACTTGTAAAAAGAGTAAGAACATGAGGAGAACTTTTTCCAGAGGAAATAGTTTTCTTGCAAGGTGAACAAATACCAGATAGTCATTCTGAATGAATATCTGCAAATGTAGTCGCTATTCAAGATACTAGCGCAAATATGATTGCAAATGTTCTTTCTCAGTTATGAGATCAACCCCCGAGATCATGAGAATCTCTCCTGACTCAAAATACTCTTCAAGAAGTACAAATAGATAGAGAAACTCGTATATGAGTTCCAAAGTTTTTAAGAACTACAAATTTATACTCAAGTGAAGTTGATGAAAATGGAACTATTAGACTTTCCAGTATAACAAAAGAAATATTGAAAAATTTATCAGAAATAGAAATAGAGTTACAAACTCCATCATGAAATATAAAAACGTATCTTCATGTGTTTATGAATATAAATTGACAAAAAATGAGCCTCTATGATTATATTTCACAATTGAGGGGAACGTGAATATCTAACGTTGCCTAACTTCACGTTTCCTTAAGCTTTCTTTTTATACTGTTTTTTGTATACTGAAAAACAGTATTTTTTGTATTTTTTGAAGCCTCTTTCCTTTTTTGTAAAAGGAAAGGATTCAGGATAGGAATAACATATGAAACTCTTTTCCCACTTAAAAACATCTGAAAGAATCTCGTTGAGTTTTACACTTATGAGCTTTTTTTCAATATTTGTGTTTCTTCTGCTTATCAATGTTAGCTATTTTTTTATCTGGTATAGTGAACAAAAAGAGAAGATATTTTCGAGTATGAATGAAACATATCAAAACTATAGAAACTCAGAGGGAAAAATGGAAGAAGTAGAAGCTTTTAAAGAGTATCTTCTTACAAAAGATACACTCATCATCCCTGAGACGGGAGAACCTATTTGCTCCCCTGGAGTTGCAAAGAAGGTTCAGATGGAAGTTACACAGATGCAGGAAAGTTTTTTTTATAAAGATGGAGAGACTATCTATGTCGTATATAGTCAGTATTTTCAAAATGTAGGAAATGTAAAAGTATTTTTTGATACCACTTCATATATCAATTCTCAGATTATTATCTTAAAAGTGTGATTTTTATTTTTGTGTATTATAACAATATTTCAATTTTTTACATGAAAAATCATATCACGATATCTCCTCAAGGATCTTAAAAACATTGCAGCAAAACTTCAAAAACGAGATATACATGAAAGTAATACACACATTATCTGCTGTCTCCCAAAAAATGATGAGATACAGATACTCGTAAATGCGCTCAATGAGTCATATGAGGAAACAGAACTTCAAACCAAAAAGCTGAAGCAATTTTTGACGGATGTCAGTCATGAGTTTAAAACTCCACTGATGGTGATGAATTCAAAACTGGATGTTCTCGAAAAACGTATGGAACAAGAATGTCTTGGGAAAGATGATGTATCACATTTTTTTGAAAGCTCGAGATATAATATCAAAAAGATGAATGGTCTCATAGAAGCGCTTTTCTTTCTCTCTCAAAGTGAAGAAACTTCGAAAAAATTTAAAAAAGAGACTCGAAATATGCAAGCATATTTCCAAGAAAAAAAAGAACTCTATCAGCAGTATTATGCTCTCGAATCTGGAGAACTCGAACTCGATATAGAAGATGGACTCACTCTTGAGATAGAACCACAAAGTTTTTCTATCTTGCTGGATAATCTCGTCCAAAACGCAGTAAAGTTTTCAGGAAAACCTCGAAAGATTATCATAAAAGTCCAAAAAAATATCATCAGTATACAGGATAATGGAGTATGAATCCCAGAAGAAGAGATCCCAAAAATATTTCAAAAATTTTATCGCAGGGATACAAATATTGAGGGTTTTGGGATAGGGCTTTCTCTGGTTTCTCGAATCGTGGAACTTTACAATTGGAAAATAGAAGTAGTTTCTAAGCCCTGAATTTGAACTGCATTTACCGTATATATGTAATATCAAAATATGACAAAAATATTGCTTATCGAGGATAATAGAGAAATATCTGCAAATATAAAAGAGTATCTTGAACTTGAGCATTTTAATGTGGTACAAGCCTTTGATGGAGAGCAGGGAATAGAAAGAGCGTTGCGTGAAAACTATGATATCATCTTGCTTGATTTGATGCTTCCTATCGTTGATGGGATAACTCTTGCTCGAAAAGTACGACAAAAAAAAGACACTCCCATCATCATGACCACGGCAAGAGAAAGTATCGAACATAGACTTGAGGGATTTGACTCTGGTGCAGTAGACTATCTCATCAAGCCCTTTGATCTCAAAGAGCTCGTGGCTCGGATACGAGTCCATCTTCGGACTCTTCCACAAAATAACATCTCCCGAGAAACTTCATATTCTCAGCTTTGAGATGTCTCTTTTGATATATTGAAACAAACTTTTTTTCGAGTAAATACAGAAATTCATCTCACACAAAAAGAGTTTCTTATTTTCCAAAAACTCTATGAAGAGCGTCGCAGAGTGGTGAGTCGCAGTGAGATTATTGAAAGTCTCTGGGGTGAGGAAAGTCTCTTTGAGGGAGGGGATAATAAACTTGATGTATATGTTTCTAATATTCGTGCGAAACTGGGGAAAGAAAGTGTGAAAACCGTGAAGTGAGTAGGATATACCCTTTGAAATATAGATTAAGAATTTCTTAAGTTTTTGTACTAGTATAATGGTACTTATTTTATAATTTTTCTTTATGAAAAAAATATATATTCTCACTGCTCTCGTCCTACTTTTTACGCTTGTTTCCTGTGGACTCGAAAAAGAAGAAACCATGCTCAAAGATAATACCGTGATGCAAAAAACAGAAGATACTACGATGCAAAATGAAACGATGATGGAAAAAGATATGATGCAAGAAACATCTTGAGAAGATGCGATGATGGAGAAATCAGAAGATGAAGCGATGATGCAAGATGATACTATGATGAAGGACGATGCAATCATGGAGAAAACAGAGGATACCATGATGGCAAAAGGAAGCTATGCAGCTTATAGCTCAGACATGCTGGGAAAAACAGAAAATACGGTTGTATTTTTTCATGCAAATTGGTGTCCCAGCTGTAGAGCAGCGGATGCTGGTATCTCTGCAGGAAGCATTCCTGAAAATCTCACTATCCTTAAATCTGACTATGACTCTGAAACTGAGCTCAAGAAAAAATATGGAGTGACGACCCAACATACTTTTGTACTCGTAGACGCGCAAGGTGAGATGATAAAAAAATGGGTCGGAGGAACGAGTGTGGAGGATGTTGTGGGAAAATTATAAATTCCTATCTTGAATTCTTTCCTTTGATTTCAAAAGAAAGAGATTCAGGGGTAGAATAGTTTCCCCTCCCAAGCTTTTTCAGAAGCTTTTTCAGAAATGAAAAGGCTTTTTTTAAGCTTTTTTTAAGAAAATATGCTATACTCTGTACATATATTTCCAATTTTTTCTCTATGCTTCTTCTGCTTGCGTACTTTTCTGGAATCCTGACGGTACTTGCTCCTTGTGTCCTGCCTCTTCTCCCGATTATCCTCGGGACTTCACTGCAGGGAAGGCAAAAACTCATGATCCCTTTTGTGGTGATTGCTTCACTTTCTCTCTCGGTTTTTGTATTTTCTATTCTTCTTAAAACCACCACTCTTTTTATCGATGTTCCCTCAAATTTTTGGAAATATCTATCAGGTGGGATTCTCATTTTTCTTGGAGTAGTGACTCTTTTTCCATATCTGTGGAAGTCTCTTACGACAAAAATCGGATTTTCTCAAAAAAGCTCAGAGATCTTTGCGGAACATTCTCAAAAATCTGAAAGTGTGACGAAATATATTTTCCTCTGAGCATCACTTGGGCCTGTCTTTAGTTCCTGTTCTCCAACTTATGCTTTGATCCTTGCGATAGTCTTGCCTGCCTCGTACCTCTATGGAGTGATAGCCCTACTTGCGTATATCTTTGGTTTAGCTACGATACTCGGACTCATCGCACTCTTGGGACAAAAGTTTTCAGGAAAGTTCACATTTTTTGCAAATCCAAAATGATATTTCCAAAAGTTTTTGTGAATCCTCTTTTTTCTTATAGGTCTTGCGATTATTACCGGGTATGATAAAAAGATAGAAGCAAAAATGCTGGATCTCTGAATCCTTAATACCACAAATTTTGAACAAAATATTCTCGATGCTCTTGATACCTCTGGATTTGAAGAAGACGACACAGAAGAACAAAAAGTATTTCAAGTGGGGGATGAGAAAAAACTTGAGTGTCAGAGTGGAAGTGTCTGTGAAAAAAAAGATACGCTTCCGTCAAAAGATATGCCTCTCTGAACTCCAGCTCCAGATCTCATAGGCCTTCAAAATTGGATCAATAGTCCAGAGATATCAAGCCTCGATGATCTTCGTGGAAAAGTCGTGATGATAGATTTCTGGACTCTTGGGTGCATTAATTGTATCAATACGCTCCAACACACTCAAAAAATGCACGAAACCTATAAGGATGAGGGGCTTGTAATCCTTGGACTTCATGCTCCTGAGTTTGCCTATGAGCAAAAACTCGAAAATCTGCAAGCAGCTGTGGAAAAATATGGACTCACCTTTCCTATCGCACAAGACAATGATTTTGCTACTTGGAGAGCCTACGGAAATAAATATTGGCCAGCATTTTATCTCATAGATAAGGCAGGAAATATCAGATATACCTTCTTTGGAGAAGGGAAATACGCGGAAAAAGCAGCAGCCATCCAAGAACTTTTAGCCGAATAAAATGATTATTATGAAACACAGAAAACGGATTATTCTCTTTACCTGCGCAATTGTCCTTACTTTACTTCTTAGCTTTTTTTCTATGAACCTTTTCTCAAACACAACCCCCAATCCGAATCCTTTCCCCCAAGGGGAGAAAGGGCAAACACAAAAAGCCGTATTTGCAGGAGGATGCTTTTGGTGTATGGAGGGTATTTTTGAAGCCCAAGATGGAGTGATAGAATCTGTATCTGGATATATTGGAGGCACTCCTGAAACGGCACATTATACGAGTGTATCTAGTGGAACAAGTGAACATCGAGAAGCCGTACAGGTCAGCTATAATCCAGAAAAAATATCGTACGAAACTCTGGTAGAGCTGTATTGGACTCAGATAGATCCCACTGATCCCAACGGACAATTTGCAGACAAGGGATTTCACTATACGACGGCGATATACTATGCTGATGAGACGGAAAAATCTCTTGCAGAAGCTTCAAAACAAGCACTCGCTGACTCAGGAAAATTTGAAAAACCTATTGTCACCAGTATCCTCCCACTCACTGCTTTTTATCCGGCAGAGAGCTATCACCAAGACTACTATAAAAAATCCTCATTTCGCTACAACCTCTATAAACGAGGTTCAGGTCGAGAAGGATTTATCGAGGAAAACTGGAAAGATCGTATCGCAGAACTCAGTCAAACAACCTACTCTGACGAAGCGCTCAAAGAGCGACTCACTCCTTTACAATACCAAGTAACCCAAGAGGGAGTAACCGAGCGAGCATTTCAAAACGAATACTGGGATAATAAAGATGCAGGAATCTATGTCGATATCATCGATGGAACACCACTGTATAGCTCTCTTGATAAATATGATTCTGGAAGTGGTTGGCCCAGCTTTACCCGAGCGATTGACGAAGCAATGATTACCATGCACGAAGATAATACTCTTTTTTCGACTCGTACCGAGCTCAAATCCACTTCCAGCGAGGCACATCTCGGGCATATATTTCCTGATGGACCCAAAGAAGCTGGTGGGATGCGACACTGTATCAACTCCGCAGCACTCAGGTTTATCCCTGTATCAGAGCTTGAAAAGCAGGGGTATGGAGAATACTTGAAACTTTTTGAAAGCACGAAATAATTAAAAAATCCCCCGAAAGCGGATTTTTCTATAGATTCTCTTGTAGTATATACAAATACTCAAGCTTGAGTGTTTCGAGCTCTTCTTCGTTACAGTAGGTCATCGTATCATTTTCTACATCATACTCAGGAAAACAGTTTACTTCATCGATGATATCTTTGGTTTCGAGATCAAGTAAGACATAGGAGTGTATCGCAGATTCATTCACGAGATAGTAACTCACAACACAGTGATCCGTATCACTTTTTCGAAAGATGCTTTGTATTTCAAAAGGAGTCAGGATGAGGAGTTCTCCAAAATATGCTTCGCTTTGTTGTACACACTCAGTGTCCCAGCTCGTTTTCACTTCCTCAAGAGGTATATCTGAATCTTGTTCTTTCGTCAATTGATTTTGTTCCTGTAAAATGAGAGTTTCACTCTCTTTGCTTTGAGTTCCTTGCGATACTTCGCTTGTTTGTATTTCTCAAGAAGAGCTCATTTGAGAAATATCTGTAGTATCGCTTTGTCATGTACAGGCAAGCAGGATGAGTCAGAGGGGTGCGAGGAGAAAAATTCGTCTCATGGGGAATATAAGTATAAAATAATTCTATAAATTATATTTTTTTACATGTAGAATCAATATTTTTACCCAGTGTTTTTATGATTTCTCTGTATGAGATTGATTTCTAAGAAATCATTTTTTTATATTTCGTAGATTTTGCATCGTTGCTCTCATAGTTTTCATCCACAAATTGTGCCCCTTTCTCCCAAACTGGAGAAAAAACTGATTGAGGAGAGTAAAGGCAAAGTATCTATAAAAATATTTATCATCAAGAAAATGTTTTCCATATTTGAGAGAAATTTTTATAGCCTCCCAGTTCCAACGCTTCATCTTTGCAACATACTCTGAGTGTTCACTCTCTTGAGGGATGAGATAGTCACTATGAATACGTTCCATACTATGAAATTTCTCACCTCATAAAAACATTCGTATCCACAGCTCAGTATCTTCCAGATATTTTCTATCTGGATACCCTCCATATTTTAACAGCGTCTCTCTTTTGCTGAACATGGTAGTGTGATTTATAAATTTTCGAAAATATGATGGATGGGAAGTATTTACTCTCGCTCTTGGTTGGTACTCAGTTTGATTTCACTCAGCATTGACAAAACGTATATTTGAAAACAGAACATTTGCTCCTGTTTGATGTGCATAATTGAGCTGCTGCTCAAGTCTTTCTGGTACATCTACATCATCCGCATCATGGATAGCAATATAGTCTCCTTGTGCAACACTGAGCGCAAGATTTCGAGCATTTCCTCTTCCAAGATTTTTTTCTGGAGTGAGGAAAACTATGTTATCAAATTCTCTTTTATATTCTCAAATTATTTCTGCAAGTTCAATATTATCTGGTTTATCAAGTACGATAATAACCTCAACTGCACCAGCAATTTGGCAGAGAGTTTGTTCTACTACGCTACTAAGTGACCTACGAAATATATCTATAGGCTCGTTGTAACAGGGCATGATGACCGAAACTTTCGGAGTCATAAAATATATTAGTGAATAGTGTGTATTTCTCTCTCGTCCTCAATAAGTCCTCACTGTATTGCTTCTAGTTCCTCATCTGTGAGTTCTGTTCAATTCACAAGAAGACTTGCTCGTATCCTACAAGCTTCTATCCAGGGGCATCTTTTGCACAGTTCAGGAGCAATAGGTTTTATTACATCATTTATAAATCTTTTTTCTCCCTCGCCCCAATCTGGATATTCTCCATGACACAGTTTTTCCATAAGTATATCTAAAAAATAATAATTATATATTAATTAAATAATATAAAAGTCAATATAAAAAGAAATAGATTTTCCAACATCTCTTTATACTTATTCTCTCTTTACTTTCTCATCTTTCCCACATGAAATACCTCTTTCTCTTTTTCCTCCTCTTGCTTGTATCTTGTGGCTCAGATACAGAGACTCCAACGACTTCAGAAACTTCTTCAGAAAATTTTGTAGATACTTACGTAGATACTCTCGAAACCAGTGTTTCGGATGCACGTGATGTCGCAAATACGATGAATGCACAGCAAGAGGAGTTGCAAAAGAGTTTGGAGGGAGTGGAGTAAAAAAATTGCTTTTTTTAAAAATCGTATATTATAGGTATATATAAAAAATAAAATTTTCTATGCCAAAATTTAACGACCTTGATCTCGAAAACTGGAAGGATATTGACCTCAATATGGACAGTTTATGGGTGATTCCAGAGAGGAAAAAATGAGGAAAACACGATAATTTTTATCATGGAAATTTTATCCCACAAATTCCAGAACATTTTATTAAGCGATATACGAAAAAATGAGATTGGGTTTTGGATTTGTTTCTATGAAGTGCAACAACAGCCGTAGAGTGCGAAGAACTTGGAAGAAATATTATCTGAGTAGATATACAAAGCGAACTTGTTGAGAGAGCTAAAAAACTGATTGATTCTCCAGACATTCACGCACATTTTTGAATGGGAGATAGTTCGAGCAAGGAAACTCGCGAAGATATCGAAAAGATTTTCAAACACCGAAAAATCGAAGGAGTAGATTTAGCTATTTTGCATCCACCATATGCAGATATTATCAGATTTTCAGATAAAAAAGAAGACCTTTCAAATAGCGGTTGAGTGAATGAATTTATCCTAAACTTTTGAAAAGTTCTCAAAAATACGTATAAATTACTCAAAGATAAAGGATATATGGTTCTTGTCATAGGAGATAAATATGAAAATAGTGAGTGGATTCCTCTTGGATTTATGTGTATGGCAGAAGCTCAAAAACTAGGGTTCAAGCTTAAAAGTATTGTTGTGAAAAATATGGAGGGGAATAGAGGAAAAATGGGAACGGGAGGGATTTGGAAGTATAGAGCTTTAAATAGTGATTACTATTTGTTTAAGCATGAATATATTTTAGTTTTTAAGAAGTAGAGAATGGATAACAATTTACTTAATGCTGAAATTCAACAAAATCAAAGAAAAATACATCCTGATTCCTATCCTCAAAGTATAGGCGAAATAACTGGAATATATCAAAGGTGAGAGCTGATTTTGAGACCAGATTTTCAAAGGTATTTTAGATGGGACAGTGAGAAGAAAAGTAAGTTAATAGAGTCTATATTTTTAGGTTTACCATTACCTTCTTTTTTTGTTTTTACAAATGAAAGGTCTGAGTGGGAGCTAGTGGATGGTTTACAAAGAATATCAACTATTCTTGAATTTATGTGAGAGTTAAGAGACGAGCATAAAAAATTTATGAATAGTGATAATAGTATTGAGAATGGACTTACTGTTAACGAAAATTTTAAATACCTTAAATCTTTAGGATGAGCTACTTGGCAAGATATACCTAATAATTTAAAAATAGAATTTAAAAGATTTAAACTTAATTTTAATATACTTAAAGTTGGAACTGATAAAGAAGTCAAATATGAACTTTTTCAAAGATTAAATACTTGATGAGCTAGTTTATCAAACCAGGAAGTAAGGAATTGTATAATGATAATGGAAAATAAAGTATTTTTTGAATTTATTGAGAAAATTTCTGAAAATACTGATTTTCAAAATACCATTTCTTCATTATCTGATAAAGAATCAACAACTCAGTATGATAAAGAATTAATACTTAGATTTTTTGCTTTGAGACATGCTCAAAAAATAATTAAAATTACATCTGTTAATAAATTTATCGAAGAGAGCATGTTTTCTTTCTTTGAAAATTTTGAATATCTTCATGAAGAAAAAATATTTAACAATACATTTACTTTTTTAAACTCAGTTTTCGGTGAAGATGTATTTAAAAGATTTTATGCTTCTGAATGAAAATTTAAAAGAAAGATGGTGGTACCATTTTTCGACATTATTACTTTATGGACTTCTAGAAATCTTCCATCTTTACTCTGAAAAGAAGAAAATGTAAGAAGCCTGATTAAAAAAATTTGGACTGATGATAATTTTAATGATGCGATTTGAGTCTGACCTAGAATAGAAGCGAAATTGAGTTATGCCTTAAATTGATGACAAGACTTAATTGATTCTATAGCAAAAGAATATGACATTTAGTTTTCAAATATCAAAAGATTTGAATTCTAGATTAACAGAACTTTCCTTTATTCAAAAAGTAATTTATGATTACAAATGAATAGAATGAGAGACAACTGTTATCAGGTCTGGAGTTGTTATGTTGTATAGTCACTGGCAGTGATTTTTTGATGTAACTTGAGATATGATAAAAAATACTTTTAAATGACTTAAGGTTGATATTTCTTCTTGTAAAAATGAACTAGTTAGAAGAAATTTTTTTTGAGTTAAGCCAACGTTGATTTTAACACTGAAAATCTTAGCACTAAAAAAAGTGATTTGAAAATCGACATATTTTCATGAACTTCCTATTAAGTTTTCAACCGAAGATAATTTAAAATACTCAATATTTAAAGAGATATATGTAGATAAATTGTGCATAGATATAAAAAAAATTGAATCAAATGTCGATCTTCTTATTAAATCTAGCTCTACTTTTCCAAGTGAATTTTTGAGTAATTGAGAATTGACACAAATTCTCAAATTGGACAATAACACAATAGTAACTTCGCCTTTTACCAGTTATGATGATATGCTTAATAATACCGTAAAAGTTCTACTATACTTAAGAAATAATATATCACATTGAAAAAAAGATCTTGCTATTAGTATAGAAAAATACGACTATTTGTATGAAATTATTAAATATATTATGTTATCCTATAAAGATATACTTATAGATTACTTTGATAGACAAAATTACTTATAACTCTACTTATAGTCTGTAGATTTATAGTCATCATTTCATACAATGATGACTATATTTTTTTATGCAAAAAATCATGGATATCAAAAAACAGTTTGGAGACCGAGTCCGAGAACTTCGAACCGAGAAAAAACTTTCACAAGAAGCACTCGCGATGAGTTGCAAACTTCACAGAACATATATCGGAAATGTAGAGAGAGGAGAGAAAAATATTTCTCTTGAGAATATTGAAAAGATTGCGAAGGCATTGGAAGTGAAAGTGAGTGATTTATTTGTATAAAAGAAATCTTATGGCTTTTCATATTTTTACAGTTACAGAAGATACTTTCATGGTTCATTTGAAGTATAAATTTGCTTGAACTTGATTTAATCCTATTTTAACAGAATCACAAGATGAATCTGATTTTGATTGATCTCATACTTGAGTAGCAGAAGATATAAGTTGCTGCAAAGAATGAGATATGATTATTTTTTATGTAATGAAGGTTTGATTTTTTTGATTTTTTGAAGTTACATCAACTCCATTTTTCGATGATTGATGAAATACTTATATTGATGAATTAAAATGAAAAAAATTACCTTATAGATTATTATTTAAAGTCAGTAAAGAATATTGATTATTTTTAAAGCCCTCACTAGAGTGGGATACTACTGATGATTTATCACTTTTTAAAAATCCAAAAGTTTCAGATATTCAATGGAGCTGGTTATATAAAAAACTTTCATGAAATAGGGGATGCTTACATATATTTGATTGGGAATGAAAAAATATATATAAGATATTAGAGCATTTCAACAAATGAGAGAAATTCATAAAAAATATTTGATTAGATTATGATAAAGAGAATAAGTCTATAATAACCGTAAAAAATACTTATCAATATGAATGAAGTATAAATAACAATATTGAAATTAAAATTGAGAGTGACTGTTATGTCGATAGTGAACATTCTTTAGAATTTTATATTATTAAGAATAGAGTTGAGGATATTATTTGAAATAATAATAAATTTTTATGATGTCAAACTTTTGCAAGTTTGTGAAAAAGAGCGATTGATATTTTGAGTATTTCTGAAAATAATGAATGGAGAATAATAGAATTAAAAAGATCTAATATTACACCAAAGTTAATAAAAGATACCTTGTATCAAATAACTAAATATATTAAATGGGCCAAATCTAGATATAAAGAAAATATAAAAGTGATTATTCCGATATTAGTATTTTGACCTTGATTTAAAAAAGAAAAATCAAATTGAGATGTAACTTCTAATTATAATAATATTTTATCTTTTATAAGCGATTTTAATAATAATTCTAATGTTGAAAAAATAAAAATATTTGAATATAAGGTGTCTTCCGATAATGAAATAGTATTTAATGAATTTAAATATGATTAAAAATCCATTTACAGAGGGAACTCAAATTTATAAAATTCTTGAAATTTTATCAGATTTACAGTGGCATTGCTCTGAACATGAACTCCCATGAAGTCAGCCAGCAAAAGCATTACAGATGATACGACAAGCTTGATTTGATATGGAAAAAATAGGAGCAAATTATGAAAAAAGAATATTTTGTGAAACATGTGGGAGAAAAACCCCCCATCGTAAACTTGTTTCATTAGAACAAACTCAAACTTCAACGGAAAGAACTAAAACTTTGAATCCAAAACTTAAAGAAAGAATTATTAAATTATTCCAAGGAGAAGACGCATTTTTAGGCTATGCTCCTACAGGGCGAAAGATAGAAGTTGATCATAGAATTCCTCAAGTTCGTTGGATAGAGAAGGAAGAAGATTATATTGATTTATCAGATGATGACTTAAAAGAAAAATTTATGCTTCTTGTTCGTGAACATAATCTTCTCAAAAGTAGAAACTGTGAAAGATGTAACAGAACATGAGAAAGACAAGCATTTTTAGGTATAGATTTTTTTTATGAATGAGGAAAGAATTATGAAGAAACTCTTTGATGCACTGGTTGTGGTTGGTATAATCCTGAAAAATGGAAAAAAGAATTAAATAAAAAAATGTCTTGAAATTAAAATCATATTGCATACTATAAGTAACAATTAAATCAAAAAATCATACATGAACTACATCGGCTCAAAACTCAAACTCCTGAAATTTCTTGAAAGTTCTATAAACTCGGTGGTTTCTGAAAAGAATTATCGTTTTTCAGATTTGTTTGCTGGAACTGGTATCGTAGGAAGATATTTCAAAGAAAAATGACACCAAGTCACTGCAAATGATTTGCAGTACTATAGCTATGTCCTTAATAAAAACTATATTGGAAATCATACTGACTTACACTTTGGTGGACTCGCGAAATATATTCCAGAAATACTTACAAGCGAAGTTTCAGACAGAAAACAGATTGTTTTGAAATACCTTGAAAATCTTCCATGAGAAAAAGGATTTATCTACCAAAACTATGCTCCAGGAGGAACGATGTGAGGAGAATTTGAAAGAATGTATTTTACTGATGAAAATGCAATGAAGTGTGATGCAATTCGAAGTAAAATAGAGCTTTGGAAAGAAGAAAAGAATATCACCGAAAATGAATATTATTTCTTGCTTGCAAGTCTGCTTGAAAATATTGATAAAGTGGCAAATACTGCAAGTGTCTATGGAGCTTTCCTCAAAAACTTCAAAAAATCCGCTCTCAAACCACTTACTTTGACTCCTGCAGATTTTTTCCTCAATGACCACGACCATAATGTTTATAATGAGGATATTTTAGAAGTCGCAAAAATAACTTCTCACGATGTGGTATATCTTGACCCTCCATATAATGAACGACAATATAGTGCAAATTATCATATGCTTGAGACGATAGCTCGTTATGATGCACCTAAAATCAAAGGAAAAACAGGTTTAAGAGATTATTCAAAGCAAAAATCTGACTATTGTAATAAAAAAGAAGTGAAACAATCATTTCAAAAACTGATAGAAATGCTTGATGCAAAATATATATTTTTGAGTTATAATGATGAGTGACTCATGAGTTTAGACGAAATTCGAGAGGTTATGAGTACTCGTGGGGAGTATGGAGTGTTTGAACAAAAGTATCAAAGATTTAAAGCTGACAAAACAGAAAATAGAAATCATACACAGGATAGTGTGATTGAGTATTTGCATTATGTAAAAATAACTCGCTAATTTTCTTTTAAAATAGATCAAAACTCTTGCTTTTTCTCATAAAATCCTTAGATCATAAGAGTTTATTTTCTAAAGGATTTTTTTATGCAAACCGTTATTTTGGACTATGAAAATGCAAAAGTGGTTATTTGGAATCATGAAGTTTTTTGAGATATGGAAATGATGGAAGAAGAAATATATAAAAAGTTCCAACTCAAATCTAGCTCTATCGAGTGGATGAGTGGAGAAGATATTTCTCTAGAGTATGTTTGATAGAGGTAAAAAACATTTTTTGCAAAAAACAAATAAATTCTACTTCTCTCTCCCAGCACTTGCAAGAAAATTCTTTCTCATCAAAGCGATATTTCGTACATGCATAAAAAATTCTTTTTCGGGAGATTCTTGTACATGAATCTTTTCAAGATATCAGTCAACTTCACGTACGAGTCTCGCACAATCAAAAATGCTACAGTTTAGTATCTGGTAATCTACTCGTAGTATAGTATCTGGTAATCTACTCGTAGTATAGTATCTCCATCGGTATATTTGCCTTGTGAGGCAATGATACTGCGAAATACAGCAAGCATGACTCTTGAAATATATTCATATCCTCTTCCTTCTGCTCCCCGAATATTATAATCTACTCTTCGTGCAAAAGCTTGAGAAACACGAGCGAGATGAGCTCTTTCTTCGAGAGAAGAAATGTTTTCAAGATGAGCTGACGATCGAAAGGGAAGAATATCTGCAGACATATAGGTATATTGAAACTAAGTCATATGAATATACCTATCATCATTTAGATGTCAAAGATTTTTACACAACATCTTGAGAAAAAGTACAAAAAAAGGGGCTAGGCCCCAAGTATTTTCCCAGCTCCAAGTATGATGACAATCAGGGAAATACTGATTCCCATAATGAAGATTTGGGTGCGAATTACTTCGCGTTGTTTTTTTGTCCTTCTTCGCATAGGATTTTCCTTTCAAAGGTTGACATATATATTATAAATATAAATATATACTAATCAAATTTATTTCTCAAACTCTCAGTTGCGTTTTGCAAACTTTTGAGCAAAATAGTGGCATTGTTTGATTTTTAAACTCAAAACTATGCCAATCCTCGAAGTAAAAAATGTAGTAAAAAAACTCGCAAAAAAAGAAGTCCTGCATGGAATCAGTTTTTCCGTAGAACCAGGAGAAATCTATGGATTTCTTGGACCAAACGGAGCAGGGAAGACCACCACGATGAAATGTATCTTAGGACTTATCGCTCCAGAGTCAGGGGAAATATCAGTACTTGGAAACAAGGGACTCACGCAAGAAGCGAAGAAAAAAATCGGGTTTATGCCTGAAAATACGTATCTGTATAAACATCTCACAGGACGAGAGTTTCTCCGTTTTAACGGAACATTTTTTGGACTGACAGGAGAAGCGCTTGAAAAAAAAGTAGATGAACTCTTGAAGCGAGTGTGACTCAGCGAAGCAGGAGATAGTTACCTCAAAAACTACTCAAAAGGGATGCTCCAACGAGTGGGACTTGCACAGTCTATTATCAATGATCCAGAACTTCTCTTCCTCGATGAACCGATGAGTGGACTTGATCCTATTGGTCGCAAGATGGTCAAAGACTTACTGGTGAGTCTGCGAAAAGAAAATGGAACGACGATATTTTTTAACACGCATATCCTCGCGGACGTCGAAAGTATCTGTGACCGTATCTCTATCATCAATCACGGGACGATTATCGTAGAGGGAGAAGAGGTTTCGAAACTCAAAGGAAAACTCGAAGACTTTTTCATCGAAAAGGTCGAAGAGCACAATGCGTTGTTGTAGGAAAACAGAGCTTCTTACGCAACCTCATCCCCCTATCTGCCTTTTAGTAGGCATCTTTCCCCCAAGGGGAGAAAGGTTGGGTAGGGGGATTTTGTGTGAAATATGAGTCTTATGACTTGATATATCCAAGTCGCTCTATTGCCTGTTTGAGGGAGAGAGAGAGGATATCTGCTTCTTGGGAGATGAGCGTATTGGTTTCATGCAGCAGGACATACATATCTAGGGGCATCTTTTGGATATCTTCGAGCTTGATAGATTTCATAATTTTTAGGAGAGGAGTCAGGTCTTCGCTGATATTCTCGATATGACTGCTGGTATGTATTCCAAAACGAGCAAAAGAAAAATTATGGAGATATTCTTGGATAAAGGCATTATTTCCTCCACCACCTCCAACAAAAAAATACTTGGGGCAGAGCGTATTTTTGAGCATATCTTGGAGGGTGATTCCCAGCGCTTCTCCCCAAATTTGTAAAAATTCGTTTTTTTCTGCGATAAACTCAGAGCTTGCCAGTGCATCGATAATCTCAGCTCGTGGAAGATTATTTTTTCGAGCTATTTTTTGTACAAGGTCATTAATCCCGATAGATATTTTTGAAAGTGCTTGTACTTCATTTTGTTGTTTGAGCGTGATGCTCGTTTGAGTCGCTCCCACATTGATGATGACGATATCGCTTTCTTCAAAGATTTTTGCGATACAAAACTCAGTTGGTAGGATACGATACATATTTTTTCACAGTACATGCGATATTTGCATCAAGATATTGTGCTTTGATGCAGGAATAAAAGCATTTACCAGTGAGAGACTCATCTGAGTTCCGGTTTTATGTAAGACTTTTTCTTCAAGATTTCCATCGAGTTTGAGTGTATTCACACGACTGAGAAGAATTTGCAGATCTTTATTTTGTATGCCATAGAGTTCATCTACCATACCAGCAAGCTGCTTGAGGCAGATTTTTTCGCTTTTTTCAAAGATATGTACGAGCTCAGCTTCTAGTATCTCTTGTTTTGGGTGTTCTCTTTGGTGGTGTATCGTTTTTGATGCCAAAAAAATCTCTCCAAAGGGATAGTTGATGACGATATCATCGAGCGGGATATCGAGTTGTCGTTCCAGCTTTTCGATAGATTCAGATATATTTCGACAGAGTCATGGGAGATTAGTGCATTCTTGATTGGCAAAATACGAGCTTTCTTGCCGTTTTTCATGATAGGCTAAAATCTCTACACGTTTGTTTTTAAATGAAGCAGCACAAATACGAAGTTTATAGCTTCCTATATCGATGATACAGAGAGTCTTTGCAGAAATATCTTGTTTTATAAAATTCACGTGTCAGAAGTTTAGCTATGAGGAGTAGGAGATTTTCCTATTTTTTTCAGGAGTTTATTTCCTCCTGCGATATCACCCGTTCCGATCAGAGCCATGGCGAGATCTTCGGTGATGAGTTCATCTTCAGGTGAGAGATTGAGCGCACGTTTCAAAATCGTAATTCCACGTTCGTGTTGATGTGACATAGTATAGGCCCAACCGAGATTACGGAGTACTTCCGCATTATTTCCGAAAAGTTTATTAGAAGCCTCAAGATAGGCAATTGCTTCGGTTACTTTATCTTCTCCGAGGAGGATAAAACCCTTGAGATAGTTTCCAGTTGCAGATTTTGGATTGAGGGTAAGAGAAAAATCTAAAGCATTCATCGCTTTTTGATGATCTCAGAGATAGAGATAGATATCTGCGAGTTCTTCATAGAGTCTATAGTCGTCTCCATAACGTATCATTGCTTTTTGGAGGATATCTATCGATTCCTGAAATTTTTTTTGGACTTTGAGTTCTTCTACTTGAAGCAGGAGGTTTCGTATCTCGTCGAGTGTCATAGGGCATAAAAACTACGTGTAAAATCTTTGAAAAATAGTATGGATTATTTTCAATAAATCAATAGTATTTCTATGAAAAATTTGTTTGTATAATACTTTTTATGAAAAAGACAAAACTCCGTATCGGGATAGATGAAGCAGGACGTGGACCATGGGCAGGACCAGTCGTTGCCAGCGCTTTGTGTTGGGATCCCAATACCCCACCAATAGAGTTCATATCACAGGTATGAGATTCAAAAGCGCTTTCAGCAAAAATGCGAGAAAAGCTCTCTCAATCCCTCGTACAAGCTTCTCAAGAAAAAAAACTCTACTTTGGGGTTGGAGTGGTGGATAATCACTATATAGACGAATATGGTATTAAAGCAGCGAATAAAGAAGCAATGCGAAGAGCCCTAGTCGAACTCTTACGTAAAGTTCCGAAAGACTATGAAATCGAAGGAGTTCTCATCGATGGAAACGATGGGTATACTTTTGAAGAGCTTCGAAAAAAACCAATATTTCTCGTTGGAGGAGACGGAAAAATTCCAGAAATAGGAGCTGCAAGTATCATCGCAAAGGTTTTTCGAGATAAACTGATGTTACAGTATGCAACACTCTATCCTGAGTTTGGATTTGCAAAAAATGCGGGGTATGGAACGAAAAAACATCAAAATGCCCTTCAAGCACCACAGGATATCACAGGAATCCATAGACTCAGTTATAAGCCTATCAAAGAAGTTCTTGAAAAAAAAGAAAAGGTGCTCGTGCATATCTGTTGTGGGCCAGATGCAACAGTCCCACTCATGGATTTAAAACAGGAGTATGAAGTGATAGCCTACTGGTATGATCCAAATATCCAACCCTTTGCCGAGCACGAAAAGCGCTATGAAGCCTTTGTGAAAGTCTGTGAAATTGAGGGAGTAAAATATATCAAGGGAGACTACGACGTGAAAAACTTTTTCAAGAAAATAAAAGGGCTCGAACATACTCCAGAACGTTGAGAAAAATGCAGAGAATGTTATGATATGCGACTGGAGCGAACGGCAAAACTGGCTCGTGAAATGGGGATTAGTAAATGGACGAGCAGCCTCAATAACTCTCCTCATAAGGATATGGAAAAGATGTTTGCCCTTGGGGAAAAATGGGATAAAAAAAACTATCATGATTTTTCCCAAAATCTTTCTCAAGAAGAGAGAGAGCAAGCTGCAAGTGCTCTATGAGAGAGTGTAGAGGACTATATGGGAAGAGTGGACACGCTACAAGATACCCCTAACCTGAATCCTTTCCTTTGAAAAAGGCAAGGGGCTACAAAATCACAGGATGAAGCTCTATTATCCTCCTACGAAGAGGGAGGTGTCCGAAGGACGGAGGGAGCTGCGATTGCGTGAGCAGATACACTCCAAGAAAAACTTGAATTTCTCAAGATTGCTTTTCGTAAAAATGGTGGATTTCAGAGAAGTGTCGATTATACCAACGAGCATGGAATTTATAGGCAAAACTATTGTGGTTGTGTGTACTCCGATACCTTTCCAGGAAGTCCGAGAGCTAAAAATGCAAAGGGAGGTTTTAGTGGGTAAAAATTAATATTTTCTGCGTAATTAAATAATCCCCCTTACCGCAGATATGTTGAAACTATAGTTCATTTTGAGTCCTCAGATGATTCCGATATAGGCTACAGCATCCTCGATTTCAAAGGGTTTGAGGATAAT
>JAMIGJ010000076.1:0-3570 GCA_035905775.1 Candidatus Altimarinota bacterium | reverse complement strand
GGCAGTATATTTTTTGTTCTTCAGTTTATATTTCTCAAATAAATTGACTTAATAGATATTTTTTCTATACTCCCATTGGACCAATGCCGTTCAATCATTTGTCTTGAAATCCCCCGGAGGGGGATTTCTTTTTTATATATTAATTTCGAAAATTGCTATTGACAGAATATATCGTCTGACTATCCTCATCCGATCTACCCGAATTCATCAATCAATATTCACTCTTTGTTGGTAGATCAAGGAGTGGAATAAGGGGATTTTTATGTCAAGGAGATCTAGAAGTAAGCGAATTATGCGCAAACTCAGCATTGCTTTAGCAAAAGGTGCGATGATCACGGTTGATTGGATTCAATCGATAGTCGTTAAGGCAAAGAAAAGTTGGAACGTAAAAAGTCCTGACAGTCTGGAGCAACATCTTGCAACATTACTGAAAGATCGGGGCCTTGAATTCCATCCCGATATGGGAAAAATCCTCAAGAATTGTTGGTCTGGCATTCCGTCATAACTATCAATTCTTACCAATCAGGTCACCTTCGGGTGGCCTTTGTTTTTGAATTTTTTTGCCTTTTCCCCTCTTTTTTGTATATTAGAGATGATTTTTATTTATTGTTATTATGTCCACTTCTGACTATTCTACCGAGACACTTGATCGTATCAAAAAACTCGAACGTATAAAAACACTTTGAGTCAATCCATTTGCAACTCGATTCGATATCACTCACCAAATCTGACAAATCTCATTCGAGTATCCAACCAATATTAGTATCGAAAATGGGGATGCAAATCCATTTCGAACCGTTGAAGATATTATTATAAATCCTACAGAAACGATAAGTTTTGCTGGAAGAGTTATTCTTCATCGAAGTTTTGGTAAGATCTGTTTTGCAACTCTCTCTGATGGAACTGGAAAAATCCAGATTCTTTTCTCACGAGATAATTGCAGTATTAGTGTGAATGAAAAATCTTATTCAACACTCTGAGAAAGTTCTCAAAATGGAAGTAATTTGAGTGAGGAAGGAGTACCGCAGTGAGCTGTATCGAGTAATACAGCGAGCGAGGAAACGGACTGATGAGCTCAAAAGACGACATTTTCAGAATCTTTATCTGCCTACAAATTTGCCGAAAAGCTTATAGATCTTGGAGATTTTATTGGAGTCAAATGAGAATTATTTTATACCCACAAAGGAGAACTCACTCTTTTTGTGAAAGAATTTACTTTTCTCACGAAGGCAATCCGTCCCCTTCCAGAAAAATTCCATGGAATGACGAACGACGAAGAGCGATTTCGAAAGAGATATCTTGATATGGCAATGAATGAAGAAGTTCGAGAGATGTTTTATCGAAAGAGCAAATTTTGGAATGTGACTCGAGAATTTTTGAAAAATAAATGATTCCTAGAAGTAGAAACTCCAACCATAGAACATACCACAGGAGGAGCTGAGGCTCGACCATTTGCTACACATCATAATGATTATGATGTGGATGTATATATGCGAATCTGTGTGTGAGAACTCTGGCAAAAGAGACTGATGGCGGGTGGATTTCCAAAAACTTTTGAGATCGGACGAGCCTATCGTAACGAAGGATCAAGCCCCGAACATCTTCAGGAATTTACCAATATGGAATTCTATTGGGCCTATGCAAACTACGAAGATGGAATGAAGCTGGTACAAGAACTCTACCAGAAAATAGCCCTAGAAGTCTATGGAAAAACTACCTTTACGGCAAAATGACATGAATTCGATCTTGCTGGAGAATGGCCAAAAATCGACTACCTCGAAGCAGTAGAATCCAAAACTGGAATCAATCTCCTTACAGCAACTGATGAAGAGATGCGAAATAAGCTCAAAGAACTGGATGTAAAATACGAATGAGATAACCGAGAGCGTCTCACAGATACTCTCTGGAAATACGTTCGAAAACAGATTACGGGACCAGCATTTCTCATTAATCATCCACAGATTATCTCTCCTCTTGCAAAAGCTTCTGGTAAGTTTCCATGACGAGTGGAACGATTTCAGCCGATTATCGCAGGAAGTGAAGTTGGGAATGGCTTCTCTGAACTCAATGATCCACTCGATCAGCGTGCTCGATTCGAGATGCAACAAGAGCTCCTCGCAGGAGGTGATGATGAGGCAATGATGCCAGAATGGGATTTTGTGGAGATGCTCGAACATGGAATGCCTCCAACGTGTGGATTCGGATTTGGAGAACGATTCTTTGCATTTCTCGAGGACAAACCGCTCCGTGAATGCCAATACTTCCCATTTATGCGACCAATCCATATAGAAAATATCAATAACTAATACCTCGATGCATTCACCAAAAAATCATTCATCCTGATTCTTTGTTCTCTTTATCCTCTGATTAGCTATTGGATCGATTGTTACATTTTATTTAATAAAATGAGATTCTTGAATTCAGGAAAAACAAGAAATTATCTCCAATTACAGCATTCGACAATCTTGACTCAAGTTTATCAATCCCCTCCTGGAATGCGAGCTCCAAGATAATAACGAAAGGCAGAAATATATTCCATTTGAAAAAGTTACAATAAAAAGAATTCAAGATGAGGTAATGAAAACTCATCCTGATATTCATATGGGTGTCTATGTGCGAAATCTAAATAATGGGCCATGGTTTGGAATCAATGAAAATGAAGCCTATTCACCAGCCAGTCTCATGAAGGTTCCAGTTCTTATGACCTATTTACGATGGGCTGAAATAGAACCAAATCTACTCAACAAAAAATTGTTTCTTGATGAAACAGAACATAGTACTGAACTCCACTTCCCACCATCCAAAATTCTTGAAAATAAAAAAGAATATACTATAAAAGAACTTCTCGAAGAGATGATTATCTATTCTGATAACAGAGCACAACAAATTCTAGTAAAAAATATACCCATCGATCTCTATATAAAAATAAATAAAGATCTTGGAGTTACCGTGGCTTATGATAGCACTCCTGAGAATTATCTTTCTGTAAAAGATGTTGCTACTTTTTTTAGAATCCTCTATAATGCATCATACCTGAATAGATGAGCTTCCGAATATGCACTTGAACTACTTTCAAAAGTAGAATTCAATGAATGACTCAGAGCTTGAGTTCCGAACAATATCGCCATGTCTCATAAATTCTGAGAAAGAGGTTACTACGATGAGAATTGAAAATATGTTCGCCAACTTCACGATTGCGGAATTGTATATTATGAAAAGTATCCATATCTCGCCTGTATTGTAACAAAATGAGATAATTTTGATAAAAATGCTGAGGTAATACAAAATACATCAAAAATTATTTTTGAAGAGATATCCAGAGCCTTTCCTGAAAAATAAAATCCCATTTATATGGGATTTTATTTTAGTTCTTAGCAATTCAGCCTAGTATTGGCATGACCCAATCCTCAGATTTTTTTCATTGCATTGCTTGACTGAAATGAAAGTTATATTTTTCGAGTACCAGATCATTATTACAAAAATTTGCACCAAGACAAGTCCAAAGTCGATACATCTTCTTAGGATCGAGTATATGCCAAAAATTGGAGTAGAGTTCTTGTTTTCAGTCTA